>NZ_JBSRTQ010000006.1:0-80942 GCF_055129145.1 Albimonas sp.
GTTCTGAAACGCTTCCTGCGCCGCGCGCCGCCGCCCGCCGCCGCCCATGCCCTGCGGCTTGCCGCGGTCGAAATCCTGGCGCTGGGCGAGGCCCCGCATGCCGCCGCCGGCGGCGCGGTCGAGGCGCTGCGCGCCCAGCCGGGCGGCGAGCGTCTGACCGGCTTCGTCAACGCCGTCGCCCGCCGCATCGCGGCAGAGGGCCCCGCCCCCTGGGCCGCCCAGGACGCCGCCCGCGCGAACATGCCGGGCTGGATGTGGGGGCGCCTGTCGTCCGCCTGGGGCGCCGGCGCCGCGCGCCGCATGGCCGAGGCGCATCTGCTGACCCCGCCCACCGACCTGACCCCCAGGGACCCCGCCCGCGCCGCCGAGCTCGCCGAAGCGCTGGACGCCGAGCTCCTCCCCACCGGATCGCTCCGCCTGCGCGGCCGCGCCCAGCTCACCACTCTGCCTGGCTATGAAACCGGCGAGTGGTGGGTGCAGGACGCCGCCGCCGCCCTGCCCGCCCGCCTGTTCGGCGACGTCCGCGGGCTCCGCGCGCTCGACCTCTGCGCCGCGCCCGGCGGCAAGACCATGCAGCTCGCCGCCGCCGGCGCCCATGTCACCGCGCTCGACCTCATCGCCCAGCGGCTGGAGCGGGTCTCCGAAAACCTCGCCCGCACCGGCCTCGCCGCCGAGATCGTCCACGCCGACGCGCTGGACTGGACGCCGGACGCGCCCTTCGACGTCATCCTGCTCGACGCCCCCTGCTCGGCCACCGGCACCGCGCGCCGCCACCCCGACATGCCGCATCTGCGCGCGACCCTCGACCTTCCGGCCCTGACCGAACTGCAGGATGCGCTGCTCGATCGCGCCGCGGGCTGGCTCGCGCCCGGCGGCAAGCTGGTCTTCGCCACCTGCTCGCTGCTGCCCGAAGAGGGCGAGCAGCGGGCCGAGGCCTTCGCCGCCCGTGGCGCTTTGGCCACGGTCCCGATCGACCCCGCCCCGCTCGGCATCCCGTCCGAATGGGTCTCGGACCGTGGCTTTCTGCGCACGCGCCCGGATTTCTGGCCCGATTCCGGGGGCCTGGACGGGTTTTTCGCCGCGATCTTCAGCAAGGCCCCGTGACAGGAGCGGCCTCGCGCGCCATGTTGCCTCGAATCGTCGGTCATGGCTGCGCGGCATCGCTCCGCGCGGTCCTACCTGCGTTCGACGTCCCACAAGGGCGGAATGCGACGATGGGGGAGGCGAGACGCCGGTGAGCGGGTTGCTCGACAGTCTGGGATTGGGTCTGCGCGTGCCGGAGACGCTCGCCTTCCGGCCCGAGCCCCTCTGGATCGGCGACGCCGCCGCCGCCCGTCGCCTGATGGAAGGCCGTTTCCGCTTCGCCGGCGAGGAGGTGCAGGCCAGGGACCTCGGGCCGTGGCGGATCCCGCCCCCCTCGGACGCCTTCGCCGACGCGCTGCACGGCTTCGCCTGGCTCGACGATCTCGCCGCCGCCGGCACGCGGGAGGCGCGGCGTGTGGCGCAATCCTGGCTCTTCGGCTGGATCGCCCAGTTCGGCGATGGCGCCGGCCCCGGCTGGGGACCCGAGACCGCCGGCATCCGCGCCACCGCCTGGATGGAGCGCGCCGATTTCGTGCTGCGCGACGCCTCCGCCGACCTCGAACGCCGGTTTCTGCGCGCCCTCGCCCTGCATGAGCGGCGGCTGAAGAAGGGGATGGAGACGGCGCCCGAAGGCCTCGCCCGGATCCGCGCCGCCGCCGGGCACCTGAATTGCGTGCTGGCGCTGCATTCGGATGAAGCCCCCCGCCGCGCCGCGGCCAGACGGCTCGCCGCCGCGGCCTCGCTGGCGGTGGACGAGGCGGGGGGTCTGAATTCCCGCGCGCCGGAGCGGCTGTGCGAGGCGCTGATCGCGCTCGCCGCCGCCGCTCGCCATCTGAGCGCCGCGGGCCTGGACCCCGAGCCCGACCACGCCGCCGCCATCGCCCGCGCCCAGGGCGCGCTGCGCGCGCTGAGAATGCGCGACGGCGGGCTGCCGCGGTTCCATGGCGGGGGCGCGGGGGCGCCGGGCCGGCTCGACCATGCGCTGTCGCTGGTCCATGCGCGCAAGCCAGCCGCCGCGCGCGAGCGGGCGATGGGCTTCGTCCGCCTTTCCGCCGGGCGCGCCACGGTGGTGGTGGACGCGGCCCGGCCGCCGGCCACGCCGTCGGCGCATGCGGCGACGCTCGGCTTCGAACTGGCCTTCGGCGCGCTCCGGCCCATCGTCAATTGCGGCCCGGCCGGGATCGCGTCGGGCGACTGGGCCGCCGCCTGCCGCGCCACCGCCGCCCAGTCGACCCTGTCGCTGGAGGGCGTCAGCTCCGCCCGCATCGGGCCGAACGCCCGCGGCCCCGGCCCCCACCCCTTCGGCGAAGGCCCAAGGGTGGTGGAGGCGGAGACGGCGCAGGACGGCGACGGCTCGTGGTTTCTCGGCTCCCATGACGGCTATCTCGGCTCGCACGGGCTGGTGCATCATCGCCGCCTGTTCCTCAGCCATGACGGCCGCGACTTCCGGGGCGAGGACGTGCTGGAAAGCCCCGACGACGCCGCCCGCAGGCGGTTCGAGCGCGCGTCGAAGACCGGCGCGGACCGCGGCCTCGCCTTCGCGGCGCATTTTCACCTGCACCCCTCGGTCGAGGCCGCGGCCCGCGCCGACGGGACCGTGACCCTGACGATCGAGCGGACCGCCTGGGTCTTCTCGGTGATCGGGGGCGAGGCGCGGGTGCGCGACAGCGTCTATTTCGAAGCGGACCAGACCGCCCCGCGCGCGACCAAACAGGTCGTGGTCTCCGCCCGCGCGGTGGAGTATGGAGGCCGCGTTTCCTGGGGCCTGCGCCTGGGCGACCCGGCCTGAAGGCCTGGCCCGCCCGCCGACCGGCGCGCGCGACCCGGCCCCGACCCATCCTCCGCCGGCCCGCGCCCCGCAGCCGGCGTCATCGTTCCGCCCGGCCGCTCGCGCCGGCGCCGACCCGAGGCCAGAGCCCACCGATGACCGATACCCGCACCGATGCCCGCATTCCTGTCCGCCGCGCGTTGCTTTCCGTCTCCGACAAGGCGGGGCTGACCGATCTCGCCGCCGCCCTGCATGCGGCGGGGGCGGAGCTCGTCTCCACCGGCGGCACCGCCGCCGCCATCCGCGCCGCCGGCCTGCCGGTCCGCGACGTGGCCGAGCTGACCGGCTTCCCCGAGATGATGGACGGCCGCGTGAAAACCCTGCACCCGATGGTGCATGGCGGCCTGCTGGCGCTGCGCGACGACGCGGGCCATGCGGCGGCGATGGAGGCGCATGGCATCGCGCCGATCGACCTGCTGGTGGTCAACCTCTATCCGTTCGAGGCGACGGTCGCGAAGGGCGCGTCGCCCGAAGACTGCATTGAAAACATCGACATCGGCGGCCCGGCGATGATCCGCGCGGCCGCCAAGAACCATGGCCATGTCGCGGTGGTGACCGATCCCGAGGACTACGGCCCCCTGCTGGCGGAACTCGCCGAGGGCGGCACGACCCCGGCCTTCCGCACTCGCCTCGCCGCGACGGCTTACGCGCGCACCGCGGCCTATGACGCCGCGGTGTCGACCTGGATGGCCGCGCATGCCGGCGACGCGACGCCCCGTCGCCGCGCCTTCGCGGGCACGCTCGCGCAGAGCCTGCGCTACGGCGAGAACCCGCACCAGTCCGCCGCCTTCTACCTCGACGGCTCGGCCCGCCCCGGCGTGGCGACCGCCACCCAGCTCCAGGGCAAGGAGCTGAGCTACAACAACATCAACGACACCGACGCCGCCTATGAATGCGTGGCCGAGTTCGACCCGGCCGAGGGGCCGGCCTGCGTCATCGTCAAGCACGCCAATCCCTGCGGCGTCGCCAAGGGGTCCAGCGCGGCCGAGGCCTGGGGGCGGGCGCTGGCCTGCGACTCGACCTCCGCCTTCGGGGGAATCGTGGCCCTGAACGTGGCGCTGGACGCCGAGACCGCGGCGGAGATCGCGAAGATCTTCACCGAAGTGGTCATCGCCCCCGACGCGAGCCCCGAGGCGCGCGAGATCTTCGCCAAGAAGAAGAACCTGCGCCTGCTGACCACCGGCGGCCTGCCCGACCCGACCTCCGCCGGGCGGACGTTTCGACAGGTGGCGGGTGGATTTCTGGTGCAGGACCGGGACTCGGGCCGGGTCGAGCTCGCGGACCTGAACGTGGTGACGCGCCGGGCGCCGACGCCGTCGGAGCTCGCCGACCTGATCTTCGCCTGGCGGGTGGCCAAGCATGTGAAATCGAACGCCATCATCTACGCCAAGGACGGGGCCACGGTCGGCGTCGGCGCCGGGCAGATGAGCCGGGTCGATTCGACCCGCATCGCCGCCCGCAAGGCCGAGGACATGGCGAAGGCCATGGGCCTTTCCGAAGTCCCGACCCGCGGTTCGGTCGCGGCCTCCGACGCCTTCTTCCCCTTCGCCGACGGTCTGCTGACCACGGCAGAGGCCGGGGCGACCGCGGTGATCCAGCCCGGCGGCTCGATGCGCGACGCCGAAGTGATCGCCGCGGCCGACGAGGCGGGCCTCGCGATGGTGTTCACCGGGATGCGCCATTTCCGGCATTGAGCCCGCGGGCGCGGCGTGGGGGCCGGGAAGGCGGGTTCGCACCCGCCCTACCCTCTTTACGACGCCGGCGACGGTTTTCGACCCGCCGCAAGGCTGGTAGGGCGGGTGCGAACCCGCCTTACGCCGCCTCCGCCTTACGCCGCCCTAGACCCGCGCGCCCTTCGGCCGCTTCACGCCGCTGGTCAGCCGGTCGAGGCCGCCCATCACCATCTTGCCCAGCGGATTGCGGCGCACCGCGGCCTTGGCCTTCTCGATCCGCATCACGTCGCCGATGCGCCGGTCGAGATAGGCCCAGGTGTCGGCCCGCCCCTCGCTTTCGTCCCCCAGCCAGTAGAGCGTGACCGAGGAGATCACCCCCGACAGCGTGGCCCGCTTGGTGTACCAGTTCAGATCGTCCGAGCCGTCGCCCAGCGCCGTCCACACCGCATCGGCGGTGTTCCACACCATCCGTGCGCCGTGGCCGGCATTGACCGGCAGCGCGAAGAGCGAGGCCGCGCGGCGCACCGCCTCCCGGTCGGGCTCCGCCAGTTCCAGCCGCAGGCGCACGGCGTGGGTGATGCGGTCGGTCATGCCCATGCCGCCCATCGGGGCTGCGGCCAGCCCCTCGGCCATCCTGCGGTCGCCGCGCGCGTGAAACGCCATGGCGGCGTCGACCCCGCGCGGGAAGGCCAGGCGCGACATCTCCGGCGAGATCCCGGCCGCGGCGCCGGCGGCGGCGATGGCGGCGGGCGACCAGCCGTCGAAGGTCGCATGGTCGGCGATCGTCTCCAGAATCGCCTCGCGCGCCTCGGCGAGGCCGTCGGCGACGGGGGTGACGATCTCCGGGTCCACCGGGTCGTAGGCGGGGGCGTCGTGCTCGATTTCGCTCATGGCAGGCTCCTGCTTTCGGCTGGGGCTCGGGTCGGGCGCTCTCCCCAAGATAGGCCTGCGCGCGGGCGGTGGACAGGGGCGAGACCCATTGATATATAGCCCGCTCTTGCGACCCGTCAGCTTAGAAAGGTGGTGAAGTCCGTGCAGGTGATGGTCCGCGACAACAATGTCGATCAGGCTCTTCGCGCTCTGAAGAAGAAGATGCAGCGCGAGGGTGTTTTTCGGGAAATGAAGCTCCGACAGCATTACGAAAAGCCGTCGGTGAAGCGTGCCCGTGAACAGGCCGAAGCGATTCGTCGTGCCCGTAAACTCGCGCGCAAGAAATTGCAGCGCGAAGGTCTCGCCTGAGGCTTGCCCGAGCGGGGTGATGTCGCGCCCCGTGAACAAAAATCACGAAACCCCCGGTCCTGGTGGCCGGGGGTTTCGCATATCCGGGGGCGGCCGTTCGACCGACTCTCCCGGCCGAGCCCGGTCGGCGCCTCGGTCAACGTCATGCCGTCGCCGTCTCGGCGACGCATTTACGCCCGATAAGGCGCCATTGTTCGCGCCGTGACACATGATGCCGCGCCCCCCCGCCTGTCGAACAGCCCGGAGCTGTCTTTCACCGCGTCGCGCCCTCCGATCAGGGCCCGCCAGACCCGGAGTTCCACGATGAAGCTTCCCCGCCTCGCGCTCGCCGCCCTGCTCGCCGGCTCGCTCAGCGCCTGCGCCGCGCCCACCACCACGCCGCAGGGCCCGCGCTCGGCCTCCGCCCTGGCGGTGGAGAACCAGCAGTCCGAAGCGCTTCTGGCCGAGGCCCGCCAGAAGAACATGCTGCTCAAGGACCCGCAGCTGAACGGCTACATCAACGCCATCACCGCCCGGATCGACGCCCAGCGCGGCAAGCAGGCCTCGCGGCTCAAGACCTACATCCTCAAGGATCCGTCGGCGAACGCCTTCACCTCGGGCGCCGGCTACGTGTTCATCAACGCCGGCATGCTGGCCACGATGGAGAACGAGGCCGAGTTCGCCATGGTTCTGGCCCATGAGATCGCGCATGAGGATCTGGGCCATGTCACCGCCGGGATGCAGCGACGCCAGCAGGTCGGCATGGTCGGCGCGCTGCTGTCGATCGGGGGCGCGGTCGCGGGCCTGCCCAGCCAGCTGGTCGAGGGCGCGGTCGGGCTCGGCGCCCAGGCCTACACCGCCGACTTCTCGCGCGATCAGGAATCGGCGGCCGACCAGCTCGGCATGAAATATCTCGGCGGCGCGGGCTATAACGGGCTGGCGGGCGCGAAGTCCTTCGAGGTGCTCAAGCGCATGTATGGCGACTCCACCGGGGTGGCGGCCTTCTTCGCCGGCCATCCGGCCAGCGGCGACCGGCTCAATGACATGCAGGCGCTGGCGCGGGCGCAGGGCGCGACCGAGGGTCGGGTGGCCGAGAGCGAATATCTCAGCAAGACCAATCAGCTCCGCAAGGAGGTGCTGGCCTATTACAAGTCCAAGGGCGGCGCCGGTTCGGCCAATGTGGTCAACCAGCTGCGCCAGAACCTGAAGGCGGCGCGCTGAGGATCACCGGCGGCGCCCCGCCGCGCCGCCCGAAGACGCGAAACGCCGCCGCCCGGTCCCGGGCGGCGGCGTTGTCATGCGGGCCGGAGCCATGCCCTGCGGCCGGCCCCCCGACGCCGGTTCAGCCGTTGACCAGCGCCATGAAGATCAGCGCCAGGATGGTCAGGGTCGTGCCGATCATGATCACCCGCAGGAAACCCGCGAAGGTCTTCTCCTGCTCGGTGATGTCCATCTTGCCGTATTCGTGGTCGGCGCCGTGGCCGTCATGGCTGTCGTGATTGTCGGACATCCGGGCTCTCCCTCCGCGCGCGGGGCCTCGCCCCGGGCGCATGTGTTCGGTGGTTGACCGTCGAATAGCCCCGAGGGGCGCGCGCGATCAAGGCGGAAATCGTCGCGGTTGCGCCGATCAGGCGGCGAGTCGCCACCAGAGCGCGCCATCTTCGCGCAGCTCATGCGCCACCTCGCCCCGCTTGAGCATGTGGTTGAGGTGGCCGTAGGTCTCGTTGAGCGCGAGGCCGAAGACGTTCTCCTCGATCTCCCGCCCGAAGATCGGCACGAAGCACTGCACGGCGGTCCGCGGCTCGGTCAGGTGGCCGCGCAGGCGCTTGATGGCGCCGTGATGGTTGCCGATCAGCTGCTCGAACCGGGTCGGCAGGCCGGTGAACACCGCCTTGTGGCCGGGCAGCGCGATGTGATCCTCGCGCGCGAACTGCAGCAGACGCTCGCAGCTTTCCAGCCATTCGCCGACCGGATCGGCCGCGGGCTCGGTCGGGTGCACGCCGAGATTGGAGCTGATGCCGGGAATCGCCTGATCCCCGACGATCACCAGATTGCAGTCCTGCGACCAGAACGTCGCATGCTCGGGCGCGTGGCCGTTGCCCATCCGCACATCCCAGCGGCGGCCGCCCATGGTGATGACGTCGCCTTCCTCGATCCGGGTGTAGCCCTGCGGGATCCGGTAGGTGGCGTTGGAGAAGTTCATCGGCGCCTTCGCCGCGAAGCGTTCCACCATGTCGGGCGCCATGCCGCCGCGCACCCAATGGGCGACCTGCTGGGGCGGGTGGGTTTCGTTGTGGTCGAGCTGCAGCATCCGCGTCATCAGATAGGCGGTGCGGGTGGTCCAGAATTCGGCGTCGTCATGTTTCATGAAGCGGCCGACCAGCCCGATATGGTCGGGGTGGTGATGGGTGCCGACGATCCGCCGGATCGGCTTGCCGGCGAGCGGGCCCGCGCGCAGCTTCTCCCAGTCGTCGAGGCACTGGCGGTGGCGCAGCCCGGTGTCGATCACCGTCCAGCCGTCGCCGTCGTCCAGCACGTAAACGTTCACATGGGCGAGCCGGTTGGGCATGCCGATGCGGGTCCAGAGCACGCCCTCGGCCAGTTCCACCGCGGCTCCGTTCTCCGGCGGTTCGGCGACCGGGAAGCGGACGCCGGTGCGGGCGGCGGTCGTCACGCCGGCCATCAGGCGAGCGCCTCCGCGTCGAGCGCGTAGAGCGCGGACGCCCCCTCGGTCGCGGCGTCGCAGAGCGCCGCGACCAGCGGCAGTTCGCGCCCGAAATAGTAGCGCGCGAGGGCCACGCGGCGGCCCTGGTCCGCCCCGCCGACGCCCGCGCCCTTCAGCAGATAGCCGCCGCCCAGCAGCAGCGCCCAGGCGCGCAGATAATCGACGGCGCCGGCGGCCCGGTCGTTGGGCTCCGCCGCCAGCATCCAGTCCGTCGCCGCCTCCACCGCGTCGATGGCGAGGGCCAGTTGCTCGCCCAGCGGCTCGAGCGGCCCTTCGGCGGCCTTGACCGCGGCGCGCAGCTCTTCGATCAGGGCCGCCGCGGCCTCGCCCCCGTCGGCGAGCTTGCGGCCGACGAGGTCCATGGCCTGCACGCCGTTGGTGCCCTCGTAAATCGCGGTGACGCGGACGTCGCGGGAATATTGCGCGGCGCCGGCCTCCTCGATGAAGCCCATGCCGCCATGGACCTGCACGCCGATATAGGCGACCTCATTGCCGATATCGGTGCCGAAGGCCTTGGCGATGGGCGTCAGGAATGCGCCCCGCGCCTTCCACGCCTTGCCCTGCGCCCCGCCCGCGGCCCGCGCCATGTCGAGCGACAGCGCGGTGTCGAGGCAGATCGCCCGCGCCGCATCGGTCAGCGTGCGCATCTTCAGCAGCATCCGCCGCACATCGGCATGACCGACGATGGACTTCGAGCCGTCGGCGGTTTTGCCCTGCACCCGGTCCATCGCGTAGCCAAGGGCCTTCTGGCAGGCGGCCTCGGCGATGCCGAGCCCTTCCACGCCGACGCCCAGCCGGGCATTGTTCATCATCGTGAACATCGCCGCCATGCCGCCGTTCTCCGGCCCCACCATCCAGCCGGTGGCGCCTTCGTAGGCCATCACCGCGGTCGGCGAGCCGTGCAGGCCCATCTTGTGCTCGAGGCTCACCACCTTGAGCGTATTCGCCACCCCGGGGCGGCCCTCGGCGTCGGGGATGAATTTCGGCACCAGGAACAGCGACACGCCGCGCGTGCCGGGGGCCGCATCCGGCAGACGCGCCAGCACCAGATGGCAGATGTTCTCCGCCACGTCGTGATCGCCCCAGGAGATGTAGATCTTCTGCCCCGACACCGCGTAGGTCCCGTCGCCGTTGGGCCTGGCCTGCGAGGCCAGCGCGCCGACGTCGGATCCCGCCTGCGGCTCGGTCAGGTTCATGGTCCCGGTCCACTCGCCCGAAATCAGCTTGGGCAGGTAGAGCGCCTTGAGCTCGTCGGACGCATGCGCCTCCAGCGCCTCGATCTGGCCCTGGCTGAGCAGCGGGCAGAGCGACAGGCTGAGATTGGCGGATGCGAACATCTCCCCCACCGCGGTCCCCAGCGTCAGCGGAAGGCCCATGCCGCCATGCTCGGTCGAGGCGGCGAGGCCGACCCAACCGCCCTCGGCGATCTGACGATAGGCGTCGACGAAGCCCGGAGAGGCGCGGACCACGCCGTTCTCCAGCCGCGCCGGGGTCAGGTCGCCGTTGCGGTTGATCGGCGCGAGCACGCCGGCGGCGAGCTTGCCGGCCTCGTCGAGGATCGCGGCGCGCGTCTCCTCGGTGGCGTCGGCGAACAGCTCGGTCTCGGCCAGACGGTTGGCCCCGATCACATGGTCGAGGCAGAAGGCGAGGTCGCGGATCGGGGCTTGGTAGGACATGGTCATCGCTCCCTTGGCCGGGGGCGGCGGACGGCGGGTCGTCCCGGACCGCCCTGCGCCGGCTGGATGGCCGCTCTCGGGGTCGTCGGACACGCCAGCGCGCGCCGCCGCCCGTCGGGCGCGTTTTGCCCGGAAGCTAGGCGCGGGGCGGGGTCCTGTCCAGCGGAGACGCCGACGCAGGGGCGCCGTGATCCGTCGCCGGTCCGGCGGTGGTCGGGGGGGGCCGCGGCCCCGCCTGCGCGGGGATGGGGGCTTGCGGCGGCGCCGGCGACGCGGGATCAGGGGGAGAGCGGCCGCCCGGGCGAAGGGCGGCCCGAGCGGCGGAGGGCGCATGACCGCGAAACGCACCGCATGGCTGGCCCCGGACAGGGCGGGGATCGCCGAGGCCGCGCGCATCCTGCGCGACGGCGGCCTCGTGGCCTTCCCGACCGAGACGGTCTACGGCCTCGGCGGGCGCGCGGACCGCGAGGCCTCGGCCGCCGCGATCTACGCCGCCAAGGGCCGGCCGTCGTTCAACCCGCTGATCGTGCATGTGGCCGACCTCGCCGCCGCCGAGGCGCTGGCCGAGATCTCCGCCCCCGCCCGCGCGCTCGCCGCCCGCTTCTGGCCCGGGCCGCTGACCCTGGTGCTGCCGCGGCGCGAAAACTCCGGCCTCGCCCCCGCCGTCACCGCCGGCCTCGCGTCCGTCGCCATCCGCATCCCGGCCCATCCGCTGGCCCGCGCGTTGCTGGAGGCGGCTGGCGTCCCCGTCGCAGGCCCCTCCGCCAACCCGTCCGGCAAGGTCAGCCCGACCACCGCCGAACATGTGGCCGAGGGACTCTCGGGCCGCATCGACGCCATTCTCGACGGCGGCCCCTGCCCGGTGGGTCTGGAAAGCACCATCCTCACCTTCGACCCCGACGGGACCCCGCGCCTGCTCCGCCCCGGCGGCCTGTCGCTGGAGGCCATCGCGGAGGCCTGCGGCGCCCGGCCCGTGCTGGGCGGGGTGGGCGGGCGGGAGCCCAGCTCGGGCCGGGCGCCGCAGGCCGGCGCTCCCGCAGATCCCGCGAACCCCGCGCCCGCCATCGTCGCGCCCACGATCGTCGCCCCCGGCATGCTCGCCTCCCATTACGCCCCCGGCGCCGCCCTGCGCCTGAACGCGCCCGCGCCGCGGCCGGGCGAGGGCTGGCTCGGCTTCGGTCCCGACCCGACCGAAGCCGCCGCCGCCGCCCACGCGCTGAACCTCTCCCCGGCCGGCGACCTCGCCCAGGCCGCCGCCGCTCTCTTCGCCCATCTCCGCACGCTCGACGCAAGCATGGGCGGCGCCGGCGTCATCGCCGTCGCCCCCCTGCCCGAGACCGGAATCGGCCTCGCCATCAACGACCGGCTGGCCCGCGCCGCCGCCCCAAGGGACTTTTCCGATGCCCCGTGAAGACCTCGCCGCGCCCTCCCCCGCCTTTCTCGCCGCGCTCCGCGAAAAGCTCGGCCCCAAGGGCCTGCGCGAGGGCGACGACGCCGCCCCTTATCTGCGCGAGCCCCGCGACCTCTCCCAGGGCCAGGCCGCGCTGGTGGTCCGCCCCGGCTCGGTCGAGGACGTGGTCCATATCGTGCGGGCCTGCGGCGAGGCCCGCGTCGCGCTGACCCCCTGGGGCGGCGGCACCGGCCTCGTCGGCGGCCAGGTCCGGCCCGAAGGCCCTCCGGGCTTGCTGCTGTCCGTGGAACGCCTCAACCGCATCCGCGCCCTCCATCCCGACGACGACGCCATGATCTGCGAGGCCGGGGTGATCCTCGCCGACGCGCAGGCCGCGGCCGCGTCCGTCGACCGGCTGTTCCCGCTCTCCATCGCCTCCGAAGGCGCCGCGCGGATCGGCGGCGTGCTGGGGACCAATGCCGGGGGCGTCAACGTGCTGCGCTACGGCATGACCCGCGACCTCTGCCTGGGGCTCGAGGCGGTGATGCCCGACGGCTCGGTGTTCAACGGCCTCAAGCGGCTTCGAAAGGACAACACCGGCTACGACCTGCGCCACCTGCTGATCGGCTCCGAGGGGACGCTCGGCGTGATCACCGCCGCCTCGCTCCGCCTCCATCCCCGTCCGACCGAGATCGCGACGGCCTTCGTCGCCGTCCCCTCCCCCGCCGCCGCGCTCGAGCTTCTGCACCTGCTGCGCGGCCGGGTGGGCGAGCAGATCTCGGCCTTCGAGCTGATGCAGGGCTCCGGCATCCGCTTCTGTCTCGACGAGATCCCCGGCGCCCGCTGCCCGCTCGACCCGATCCCCGAATGGTCGGCGCTGGTCGAGGTCGGGGGCGGCGCGGGCTCCGGCGCCGCCGCGGCGCTGGAAGCCGCGCTGGAGGAGGCGTTCGAAAGGGGCCTCGCGCTCGACGGCGCGCTCGCCCAGTCCGAGCAGCAGCGCGCCGATTTCTGGCGCCTGCGCGAGACGATTCCGGAAGCCAACCGCAAGATCGGCTCCATCGCCTCGCATGACATCTCGGCGCCGCTCAGCGAGGTCGCGGCCTTCGTCACCGCCGCCTCGGCGCGGCTGATGCAGGAAGCGCCGGACATCCGGATCAACGCCTTCGGCCATCTCGGCGACGGCAACCTGCACTACAACCTCTTCCCCGCGAAGGGCCGCAAGCGCGACGACTATGCGAACCTGAAGCCGGTTCTGACCCGGATCGTGCATGACCTGATCGACGCGCATGGCGGCTCGATCAGCGCCGAGCATGGCATCGGGCGGTTCAAGACCGCGGATCTCGCGCATTACGGCGACCCCGCGAAGCTGGCCGCGATGCGCGCGATCAAGGCGGCGCTGGACCCGGCGGGGATCATGAACCCGGGGGCGGTGCTCGCCTGAGGCGCGCGCGCGCACGAAAAAGGGCCGGGCGATTCCCGCCGCGGCCCTGAATTCGTCCGGGTTCACCGGAATGTCGCTGGTCGCCCGGTCGCATCCGCGGCGCGTGCGCCCGCATGACCGTCCTGTCCATCGCCTACGCCCGCCACCTACGCCCGTCGTTTTCGCCTGCGGCCGTCACGCGGCGCCGCAGCCCCGATCCCACCCGGGCGCCGCGATGTTTTCCTGCAGGCCGCGGCGCCTCAGGCCGTCCCGTCCTCCGTCACACTTACCGCCGCGCAATTCCAACGCTTACGCCCTTTGCGCAACACCACGCATCCTTCGACCTACGCCACCACGCTCCGCCCGTCCGTCACACACGCCGTCTCACGCTCACGCCACCCCAACCACGCCACACTTCGCTTCACCCGCCGAACGCCACGCAACTCCACTCGACCACAAACACGCCACGCACTTGCACCCGCCTTTCCCGAGGCCCGCCCACACCACGGTCCCCGGGTCGCCGCGCGGGATCCGACCCCTCGATCCCGCATCTGAAGGAAGCCGACCTCGCCGGCGTCACGCCACTCACCCCAAACGCTCCGACGCCGTCCAAACACGCGCGAAGCGGCTTCCCCCTTACGCCCCGGCGGACGGCGGCCCGGGCCGTTCACCCAGGCCTGGCCGTCGTCCCCTCCGGCCAGACCGTGATAGGCTCCGCGGTCTCTACGCAGAGTAAATATCCAACATTTTCAAGGCTAAGCTCTGGTTACGGAGCATGGCTGACGAATCCTTTCACCGGACCCGAAACGCAATGGGGCGGCGCCCTCCGCAGGCGCCGCCCCGAGGCGGAGGGGGCGCGCCGGGCCCCGGCTCAGCGCGGCGCCATGTTGTGCGCGTCGCCGCCGCCGGGGCGGGTCATCTGGAAGAGCTCGCGCACCACGGCGTAATCCTTGTAGCCGCAGCGCGCGACCGGGTGGAACTTCTCCAGGTCGAAGATCCCGTCGGTCAGCATGGCGTCGTGGATATGCACCGCGACCACCGAGCCGAAGACCACCACATTGTCGGTGTCGGGCCCGGCCGTGGGCAGCGCCACCTCCTTCCACAGCCGGCATTCCAGCGTGGCGGGCGCGGCGGCGACGCGGGCGCAGTCGATCTCGACGCAGTCGGCCTTCTCCAGCCCGGCCAGCGCGAACTCGTCCTCCTCATGGGCGTAGCCGCCGGAGGTGAGGTTCATCGCGTCCTTCAGCTCCCAGCTCACGATATTGACCGCGAACACGCCCGAGGCGCGGATGTTGGCGAGGCTGTCCTTGGTCTCGGCCTCGCGCCCCACCTTGCGGCCGGTGACCGAGAACATGATCATCGGCGGCGCGTCGGCGACCCCGTTGAAGAAGGAATAGGGGGCGAGATTGTCGCGCCCCTGCGCGTCGCGGCTGGAGATCCAGCCGATCGGGCGCGGGGCCACGATGGCCTTGAACGGGTTGTGCGGCAGTCCGTGCCCGTCCTGGGTGAGGTAGTGCATGTGGGCGTCTCCATGATCGCGTCCCCCCGCTTCTAGACGAAACCGGCGAGCGCATGCTACGGGCCGGACCCGTCGCCATCCCCCGCAGCGTGGAAAAGGACCATCGATGTTCCGGATCATGCGCGAGCGCCCGCAGGACGAGCCCGAGGTGGAATGGCTCTACGACACCTGCTTCGCGCCGGGCCGCACGGCGCTCAGTTCCTATCGCCTTCGCGACGACGTGGCCGCGGTGCCCGAGCTGTGCATGCTCGCCCGCGACGAATACGACGCGGTGGCCGGCGCGATCCGCTACTGGCCGGTGCGGATCGGCGAGGCGGGGACGCCGGCGCTGCTGCTCGGCCCGGTGGCGGTGCACCCGACGCGGCAGGGCGAGGGGCTGGCCGCGATGCTGATCGGCGCGACGCTGGACGCGGCGGCGGATCTCGGCTGGACCCGCGTGGCGCTGGTGGGGGACGAGCCCTATTATCGCCGCTTCGGCTTCACGCGGGAGCTGGGCAAGGGCCTGGCGTTTCCCCCGCCGACCAACCCGGCGCGCGTGCTGGGGCGGGAGCTGGCGCCAGGCGGTTGGGATGGCGTGGCGGGCGAAGTGCGGCGCTGGGTGGACTGACCGACGGTCGGGCCTTGCGGCCCGCGTTCCCCGGTCACGCCGCCCGCCCCTCCTCCCGTGACGGAGGTCCGAGCAAGCCGACCCGCGCCTCGCACGTCCGGTCGGCGTTCCGCGGCCGGGTCGGGGGCGGGGACGCGTCAGCGGCCCTCGCGCCGCCAGGCCAGCAGGGCGAGCCCGGCCGAAAGGATCAGCATCAGCCAGCCCGGCGCCAGCGGGGTCAGCGCGATGTCGCGCACCGAATAGGCGTCGGCCCGGGCCAGCCCGATCCAGCCGCGCCCCGCCGCCGCCCGCCCCGGGCGCACCCGGCGCAGGTCGGGCATGCCGTCGGCCACCCGCATCACGCCGCCGCGCGTCGCCTCCGACAGACCCGCCAGCAGCGCGCCGGTCGACACCGGGTTCTCGAACTCCTTCGGCGCCGGTGGGCCGACCGCGGCCACACCCTCCAGCACCCCGTCGGTGAGGGTCCAGAGGCCGGTCTCCTCCGCCTCGAACGCCGCGCGCCAGAGGCCTGGACCCGACGGCTCGAACCGCGTCTCGATGGTTGCGCCCGAGGGCGAGACCGCGGTCAGCCGCCCCGGCTCGGTGGCGACCGAGCGGCGGGTGACCTCGACCTCGGCGCCGGCCACTTCGGCGGTCAGCGCCTCCTCCTCCAGCTCCGGCTCCTTCATCAGCCAATGCGCGAGCCGGCGAAGCAGCTCCGCCTGCGGCCCGCCGCCCTCGAAGCCTCGGGTCCACAGCCAGGCGTGGTCCGAGGCCAGCGCCGCCACCCGCCCCTTGCCGACCCGGTCGAGGATCAGCAGCGGCGCCCCCGCCCCGCTCATCACCGTCTGGCCCGAGGTCGGCTCCATCTCGATCACCCGGAACCAGCGGCCCCAGTTCGGCTGGGTCCCGCTCGGCGCGCCGCCGGCGACCGGCGAGGGCCCTTCATGGGTCAGGCCGGCGGTGACCGGGTGGCGCTGGCCGAGCTCGGTGATCTCGGGCCGGAATCCTTCCTCGATGATCCGCGCCGTGGGGCGCCCGGGAAGAATGTCGCGCAGCGGCGTGCGGTAGAGGCTTTCCACTCCCGCGAAGGCGGGCCCCGAGGCGATCAGCACCGCGCCGCCGTCGCGCACATAGCGCGCCACGTTCTCGATATAGGCGTTGGGCAGCACGCCGCGGCGGCGGTAGCGGTCGAAGATGATCAGGTCGAACTCGTCGACTTTGTCCATGAAGAGCTCGCGCGTCGGGAAGCTGATCAGCGACAGCTCGAACACCGGCACACCGTCCTGTTTGGTCGGCGGGCGGAGGATGGTGAAATGCACCAGGTCGACCGAGGGGTCGGCCTTCAGCAGGTTGCGCCAGGTGCGCTCGCCCGGATGCGGCTCCCCGGACACCAGCAGCACGCGCAGCCGGTCGCGCACGCCATTGACGGTGAACACCGCGGCGTTGTTGCGGTCGGTCAGCTCGCCGTCGCGCATCGGCATCGACAAGGACACCACGTTGGCCCCGCCATGCTCGATCTGCATCCGCAGCCGGGCCGAGCGTCCCACCGGAACCTCCGGCGTCGCCACCAGCCTGCCGTCCACCCGCATCTCGATCCGGGCGGAGCCGGTGGCGGCGGCGGGCGCATCGCCCAGCGCCTCGATGCGGAAGGCGACCTCCACCGTCTCGCCGACGATGCCGAAGGCGGGGGCGGCCTCGAGCGCGAGGCGGCGATCCCATTCGCCCTCCCGCCCGGTCACCAGCACATGCACCGGGGCGGGGAAGCTCTCGAGCGCGTCGGCGTCATGCGCCTGGCCGTCGGTGATCAGGATGGCGCCGGCGAGCCGGTCGGGCGCGACCTCCGCCGCGGCGGCTTCCAGCGCCTCCAGCAGCAGCGTGCCGCGATCCGCGTCGGCGACGCCGCCGGAATGCGGGGCGACGCGGGCGTAGCGGACCTCCAGCGGCGCATCGGGGTCGGCGGCGAGCGCGTCGAGCGCCGTGCGCAGCTCCCCCTCCGCGGCTTCGGTCTGCGCCGCGCGGCCGTCGATGGCGTTGGAGGCCGACGCGTCGGTCACCACGATGGCGACGTCAGGCAGGGGGTCCCGCAGCTCCTGGCGCAGCGACGGGTTGGCGAGCGCGACCAGCAGCGCCCCCGCCGCCAGCGCCCGCAGCGCCCAGCCGGGCGCCCCGCGCCACAGGCACAGCACCACCGCGGCCAGCGACAGCGCGCCCAGCGCGATCAGCGCCTCGAGCGGCAGCAGGGGGGCGAAATCAAGCTCGGCGTTCATGCGCGGGCTCCGTTCGCGCAGCCGGCCGCGGGGCGGGAGGCCCCGCGGCGATGCGCGTCAAAGGTCAATTTCCAAGCCGCTCCAGCAGCGCCGGCACATGCACCTGGTCCGACTTGTAGGAGCCGGTCAGCACATACATCACCAGGTTCACGCCGAAGCGGAACGCCATCTCGCGCTGACGGCCGCCATCGCGCCCCACGGGGGCGAGGAAGTCGCCGCGGTCGTTCACCGCCCAGGCCGCGGCCCAGTCGGCCCCGCCGATCACCACCGGCGACACGCCGTCGTTGAGGGCCCGGAACGGGGTCTCGCCGGCCGGCTGGTCGGCGGGGTCGGGGGTCGCCTCCAGCCACAGCTCGCCCCCGCGCCACCGGCCCGGGAAGTCCTGCAGCAGGTAGAAGGTGCGGGTCAGCACATGGTCGGAGGGCGCGGGCTCCAGCGGCGGCAGGTCGAGATCGGCGGCGAGGCGCCGCAGCGCCCGCCCCTCCGGCGTGCCCGAACCGGGGCCCGAGGCGAGATTGGCGTCGCGGGTGTCGAAGACGATCATGCCCCCGGTGCGGGTGAAGGCGTTGAGCCGCGCGTAGGCCGCGTCCGAGGGCGTGGCCATGTCGGCGGAGATCGGCCAGTAGAGCAGCGGGTAGAAGGCGAGCTCGTCGCGTTCCAGATCCACCCCGATCGGGTCGGCCGGCTCCACCGCCGTGCGCGCGGCGAGCACGCGCGAGAGCCCGGTCAGCCCGGCGGCGGAGGTCCGGTCGACCTCCGCATCCCCGGTCAGCACATAGGCGAGCACGGTGTCGCCGGTCGCGGCCAGCGCACGGGCGTCGGCCTCCCGGTTCGGGGTCGTCTCCTGGGCCTGCGCCGGCGCGACGCCGGGCGGCAAAGCCAGTCCCGCGGCCAGCGCCAGGGCGAGACCCGCGGCCGTCCGCATCCGGGCGCCGCGCAGCCGGCCGGAGACGGCCAGCGCCGCCACCGCGTCCACCGCCAGCAGGATCAGGGCCAGCGCCAGCAGCGGGCCCTGAAGGTCGCGCTCTTCGGCCCGGGTCATCCGCTCCACCCGCGCGCCGGCGGGGGGGGCGGGGGCGGGCGAAAGCTCGGCGTCCGCGGCGGAGAGGTTCACCGCCACCGCCCGGTCGCCGGAGATGTAGATGCCCGGAGGGGCGTCCGGCCCCGGCCGCGCCTCCACCAGCCGCGCGCCCTGCACGCCGCGCAGACGCCCCGGCTCCGCCGGGCGGCCATAGCCGTCGAGCACCATCGAGGGAGTCCAGATCGCGCCCTCCAGCGCCTCCAGCGTGGCGCTTGATCCCGCGGAGGCGGCCAGCGCCAGCCGCTCCAGCATCTGCACGAACAGGCCCGAGAGCGGCAGCGTCGACCATTCGGCGTTGGCGGTGACGTGGAAGAACACCACCCGGCCGAGGCCCCGGTCCGCCGCCGTCACCAGGGGCGTGCCGTCGGCGAGCGTCGCCAGCGTGCGCGCCGCCAGATCCGGCCCCGGCTGCGCCAGCACCTGACGCGAGACGGTCACGTCGGGGGCGACGGCGAGGCCGGCGAACACCCCTTCGGGCGGGAACGGGCGTACGGCCTGCGGGGCCTCCCAGCTCATCGCCCCGCCCACGGCGCGGCCGCCCGCGCGCAGGCGCACCGGCATCAGCGGGTCTTCGTCGGTCCGGCCGTCGCGCAGGGCGTCGGTCTCGGCCCGCGCGGTGCGGGGGCCGGCGAAGCGGACCAGCAGGCCGCCGGCCTCCATCCAAGCGGTCAGCGCCGCGCGGTCGGTGTCGTTGATCACGCCCAGATCCGCGAGGATGATCGCGTCCGGCCCGCTTTCGATCAGCATCGCCAGATCGCCCTCCACCACCTCCGCCGTCGGCTGCAGCGCCGAGCGGAGGTAATGCAGTTGCGAGGTCAGCGGCCGGGCGCCGGCGTCGTCCTCGCCCGAGATCAGCCCGACCCGTTTGCGCCGCACCGCGTCGTCGGCCAGCGCCACGCCGCCGGCGGAGGCGCCGGTGAGGATGGCGATCCGCTCCACCTGATTGCGCAGCTCCAGCGGCAGATCGAAGACCAGATCGGCCTCGTTCCCGCCTTCCTCGAACCGGGCTTCGGCGAGGGCCAGCCGACGCTCCCCCCCCTGCGGCCCGCGGCCGATGGCGGCGGCGGAAACGGGGCGCGGCCCTTCGGCGGCGTCGGCGCGGAACGCGGTGGCGACCAGCGCCCCCTCCGCCAGCACCGGCGGGCGCAGCCCAAGCGCCAGACGGTCGGGGCCGATCACGGTCAGCGGGCCGGCGGCGGACAGCGCATCGGCCAGATCGCTCTCGACCTCCTGCGCGTCATGGGCGAGGCCGTCGGTCAGCCACAGCGTCTCATAGCCGCCCAGATCCTCGGCCATCGCGTCCGCGGTTTCGGCGAAGCCGGCGCGGTCGGGGGCCCAGGCGGCGGGGGCGAGCGCCTCCAGCGCGCCGCGCCATTCGGCGGCGGGGCGGGGGTTGGGGCGTTCGCCCGGCGCGCGGGTCTGGGCGAGGTCGACGAGGATCACGGCGCGGTCCGCCCGCTCCGCCTGATCCAGCGCCTCCATCGCCCTTGCGCGGCGCGCCTCCCAATCGGGCGCGGAGCCCCAGCCGCTGTCCATCAAGATCATCAGCGGCCCCGCCCCCGCGAGGTCGGCCGAGGGGTTCTGGATCGGGCGGGCGAAGGCGAAGATCACCGCGGCGATGGCCGCGAGGCGCAGCAGCAGCAGCCACCACGGCGTCCGCTCCGGCATCCGCTCCGGGTCCTGGAGGCCGAGCAGCAGGCGCACGCCGGGGAAGAGCACGCGCCGCGGCGCGGGCGGCGTGGCGCGCAGCAGCCACCACAAGAGCGGCAGCGCGGCGAGCGCCGCCAGCAGCCAGGGGTTGAGAAAGGCGACGGCCCCGACGCTCAGCATGACGCGGCCTCCCGGGACGGGGAGAGCGCGCGATGAGCGGAACGCGGGGCGCGGCGGGTCAAATCAAAAATCTCCGATGGCGCCGTAGAGCCACAGCAGCGCCTTGCGCGGGCTCTCGTCGGTGCGGTGGATCAGGCAGCGCCAGCCGCAGCGGCGGGCGGTGTCCATCAGGTCGGCGCGGCGTTCGGCGAGACGTTCCAGATACGCCTCCCGCAGCCCACGGGCGCGGTGGGTCTCGAAGCTGACCGCGCCGCCGAGGCTTTGCAGCACCAGGCGTCCGTCGAAGGGAAAGCTCTCCTCCGCCGGGTCGACGATCTGGACATAGGCGCCCGACACGCCGCGTTCGGCGGCATGGATCAGCGCGGGGAACACCTCTTCCCGCGGGCCCATGAAATCCGACAGGAACACCGCCTTGCCGCCCGAGACCAGCGCGGTGCGGGGCGGCGCGCCGAAATCGGGGCGATCTTCGGCCACGCGCGACAGCTCCAGCGCCATGCGCATCAGCTGCGGCGACCCGGTGGAGGGGCGCGCCGCCTGGGTGCCGAGCAGGCTGGTGCGTTCGCCGCCGCGGATCAGCAGCACGCCCAGCGCCATCGCCAGCAGGCGGGCGCGCTCGGCCTTGGAGCGGGGCGCGAGGTCGGAGCGGTAGTCCATGCTCTGCGCCGGATCGACCCAGAGGGTGACGGTCTGCGCCGCCTCCCACTCCATCTCCCGGATGTAATACTGGTCGGAGCGGCCCGAACGGCGCCAGTCGATGGCGGTGGCCGGGTCGCCGGGCATGGCCTGACGATACTGCCAGAACGTCTCCCCCGGACCGGACCGCCGCCGCCCGTGCACGCCGGGCACGGTCGAGGCGGCCAGCCGTTCCGCCGCCGCCAGCAACGGCGGCAGCGCGCCCGAGACCTGCTCGGCGTCGCGTCTGAGCCAGGCGGGGCTGCCGCGGTCCGTGGAGGTCCCGGGCGCGCCGCTCACGCGGCGGCCTCGCGCGGGGCGTCGAGCGCGCGGGCGGCGAGATCGTCGATCACCGCCTCGATGGTCTGCCCCTCGGCTTTCGCCGAGAAGGTCAGCGCCATGCGGTGCTTGAGCGCCGGGCGGGCGAGCGCCCTGACGTCGGCCACCGAGGGCGCCAGCCGCTGTTCCAGCAACGCCTTGGCGCGCACCGCCATCATCAGCGCCTGGGCTGCCCGGGGCCCGGGACCCCAGGCGACGGTGCGGTTGACCTCGTCGGTCGCCTCCGGCTCTCCGGGACGGGCGGAGCGGACGAGGGCCAGGATCGCCTCCATCACGCTGTCGCCCACCGGCATCCGGCGGACGAGACGCTGGGCCGCGATCAGCGACGCGGCGTCGAACACCGGCTCCGCCATCGCGTCGTCGAGCCCGGTGGTCGCCATCAGGATCGCGCGTTCGGCATCCAGCGTCGGGTAATCGACGTCCACCTGCAGCAGGAAGCGGTCGAGCTGCGCCTCGGGCAACGGATAGGTGCCCTCCTGCTCGATCGGGTTCTGGGTGGCGAGGACGTGGAAGGGTTTGGGAAGCGGACGATTCGCGCCGGCGACCGTCACTTCGCGTTCCTGCATCGCCTGCAGCAGCGCCGACTGGGTGCGGGGCGAGGCGCGGTTGATCTCGTCCGCCATCAGCAGCTGGCAGAAGATCGGGCCCTGGATGAAGCGGAAGGCGCGGCCGCCGCCGGCCGCCTCCTCCAGCACTTCGGCGCCCAGGATATCGGCCGGCATCAGGTCCGGCGTGAACTGGATGCGGTTCGCGTCCAGCCCCATCACGCCGCCCAGCGTCTCCACCAGACGGGTCTTGGCGAGTCCGGGCGCGCCGACCAGCAGCGCGTGACCGCCCGACAACAGCGCGTTGAGCGTCAGGTCGACGACCGTCTCCTGCCCGATCACCCGCCGCGCCACTTGCGCGCGCGCCCGGCTCAGGGTCTCCCCGAGCCGTTCGATTTCGGCCACGAGGTCGTCGCTTGCATCGCTCATCAGATCTCTCCGGCAGGCGCGGGGCCGCGACGCATTGGGCGCGGGCGGGCGCGGAACTTGGTCCGGTCGGGGCGCGCGTCGTGTCGCAAGGATCGCGTCCCGGTCTTTGAAACAGTAGGGCGGGCGACTAGCTTGTCCAAGGGCGCTGCTGTCGCCGCACCCGCGAAACGGAGGAAACCATGGCCCCCGCCGATCAACAGGTCGCGAGCCCGACCCCCGCGCCCGATGCCGAGGGACTGGCCGCATCGATCAAGCAGGCCGGGACGCGCACGCGCGGTCCGGCCCCCGTCCACCTTTGGAACCCGCCCTTCTGCGGCGATCTCGACATCCGAATCGCCCGGGACGGGACCTGGTGGTATCTGGGCACACCCATAGGCCGGATTCCGTTAGTGAAACTTTTCGCTTCGGTGCTCCGGAAGGACGGAGACGACTATTTTCTCGTCACTCCGGTGGAGAAAGTCGGAATCCGGGTCGATGACGCGCCCTTCCTGGCCGTCGACTTCACCATAGCCGACCCCGGCGGCCCGGCGCAGGCGCTCACCTTCTCCACCAGTCTCGACGACGCGGCGGAGGCCGGACCCGACCACCCGATCCGCGTCGCCCGCGATCCGGAGTCCGGCGAGCCTTCGCCCTACATCCTGATGCGCACCAATCTGGAGGCGCTGATCGACCGCAAGAGCTTCTACCGCCTGATCGAGGTCGGCGAGCATCGCGAGATCGACGGCGCCCGCTGGTTCGGCCTGCGGTCCCACGGGGAATTCTTCCCGATCATCCCCTCGGCCGAGTTGCCGGAAGACTGAGGCCCCCGCCTCCGCCCTGCCCGCCCCTGCCCTGCCCCGTCGAAAGGATCCGGCCTGACCGAAAGGATAGGGCGGCGGCGCGGAAGGGTGCGGCGGCGATCCGGCCGCACGCTCGAACCATGTCGTAAACCCGGGCAAATCTTTCCTTGCCGCCCCGACGGAGCCCGCCGCTCCTCCCGCCCAAGCTGCAAGGAATCCGCCATGACCTCTCCCGCGTTCACCGCCGCCCTCGCCGCCGACGACGTCCCGCCGACCTTGCGGGCCGATGTGGTCGAGCGTCTGGCGCTGGCGGTTTCGGCCCGGCTGCGCGGCCGGCTGTTCGCGGCGGAGACCCGGATCGAGGCGGCCCTGACCGACGACGAGCGCTTCCTGGCGCAGGATGCGGCCGACGAGCTGGTCTGGCTGCTGGGCCGGATCGACCTGCATGTCGCCATCGCCCGCGACAGCCGGGGCGGGATGGTCGAGCTCGACCCCGCCCTGCATGAGGTGCTGACCGCGAGCGGCAAGCTCGCCCCCTTCCCCACGCGTCGCAGCCCCGCGCCGGAGCCCGGGACCCGCGCCCCCTGCGCGGCGGGCTTCACCGTCGCCTGAGCCCGCCGCCCCGTCGGGCGCGTCGAACGCCCGCCGGCCGCAATCGGGAGGGGACTTGCCCGCCCCCCTCTCTCCCGGCGCCCGGGTTTCGCCTGCGCGGGGCATGCAGATGCTTGCCCCATCGCTCGAGTTGCGCCACTTGATGGGAATGACCGACGCGATTTCGCCCCAATTCACCGCACCACCCGCCGGCGACGCGCCCTTCGCCGCCATCGACGCGGCCATGGTCCGCGCCGCGGTGCTGCACGGGCGCCCGGGCGAAAGCTCCGACTTCGACCTGCTGCCCGGCGGCCGGCCCGGGCGCGCGACCGCCCCCCTGCGGCTCGCCGGGGTGCTCTGCCCGCTGGTCGACCGCGGCGACGGGCTGCGCGTGATCCTCACCCGGCGCGCCGATCACCTGCGCCAGCATGCGGGCCAGGTCGCCTTCCCCGGCGGGCGTATGGACCCGACCGACCCCACGCTGCTCCACGCCGCCCTGCGCGAGGCGGAGGAGGAGATCGGCCTCCTGCCTCGCCAGGTCGATATCTTCGGCCGGATCGACGGGCATGAGACCGGCACCGGCTACGCCATCACCCCCTTCGTCGGCCTCGTCGACCCGGATTTCGCGCCGCGCGCCGACCCTTCGGAAGTGGCGGAGGTGTTCGAGCCGCCGCTCGCCTTCCTGATGGATCCCGCCAACCGGCGGATGGAGACGCGCTTTTTCCAGGGGCGCGACCGGCATTATTACGCGATGCCGTGGGAGGGGCGGTATATCTGGGGCGCCACCGCGCGGATGCTGGTGGGCCTGTCGGAGCGGCTGGAGATGCTGGCCGGCCGCGCGCCCGACCGCGAAGACCCGGTCCGCGGCGCGCCCGACCGCGACGCCCGCTGATGCCGCCGCCCGCGCCGTTCGCAAAAAACACGCCGTTCGCCCACGAAAGGACGTCATGACCATCGAGGCCGAAGACGCCCGCGCCAACCGCGGCGGATCGCCCTCCGTCGCCGATGACGAGGCCGGGGGCGGCGCCGACCGGCTCGACGCCGCCTGGCTGCGCGATCCCGCGGCGCGCGAGATCTGCGCGGCGCTGGAGGCCGGCGGCGCCCGGCTCTATTTCGTCGGCGGCTGCGTGCGCAACGAACTGCTGGGTCTGCCGGTGCGCGACCTCGACCTCGCCACCGACGCCGAGCCGGAGGAGGTCCAGCGCCTGCTCGACGCCGCCGGGATCCGCCATGTGCCCACCGGGGTCGAGCACGGCACCGTCACCGCCGTCCTGCGCAATCGTGGCTTCGAGATCACCACCTTCCGACGCGACGTGACCACCGACGGGCGTCATGCCGAAGTGGCCTTCGGGGCGAACCTGGTCGAGGACGCCGCCCGGCGCGATTTCACCATGAACGCCCTCTACGCCGCGCCCGACGGCACGCTGCTCGACCCGGTGGGCGAGGGGCTGGCCGACCTGCGCGCCCGGCGCGTCCGCTTCATCGGCGACGCCGACGCCCGCATCGCCGAAGACCGGCTGCGGATCCTGCGCTTCTTCCGGTTCCACGCGCTTTACGGCGATCCGTGGCGGGGGATCGACGCGGGCGGGCTCGCCGCCTGCGCCGCCGCCGCCGAGGGGGTGGAGACGCTGGCGCGCGAGCGGATCGGGGCCGAGATGCGCAAGCTGCTGGGCGCCGACGATCCCGGCCCCGCGCTTTGCGCCATGCAGGCCTGCGGGGTGCTGGCGCGGGTGCTGCCGGGGGCCGACGCGGCTTCGGTGGCGCCGCTGGTGGCGATGGAGGCGCGCACCGCGCCCCTGGTCGACTGGAAGCGCCGACTGGTCGTGATGGGCGTGACCCCCGACGACGCCGCCGCTTGGCTGCGCCTGAGCCGGGCCGAGCTGCGTGCGCTGCGCGCCATCCGCGCCGCGCTGGCGGAGGACGCCCCGGCCGCCCAGACCGCCTATCGCCACGGGGCCGAGGCCGCCCGCGACGCCGCCCTGCTGCGCGCCGCGGCGACCGGAGCGCCCCCGCCCCGCACCCTGCAGCGCGACATCGCCCGCGGCGCGACCGCCAGCTTCCCGGTCGCCGCCGACGACCTTCTGGCCCGCGGCATGAAGCCCGGCCCCGCGCTCGGCCGCAGGCTGAACGAGCTCGAGAACCTCTGGGTCGCCTCCGACTTCACGCTGTCGCGGGGCGCGATGCTCGACAGCTGACGCCCCCTCGCGCCGCTTATGAGCCTGTTCACAACCCGTGATTTGACCTTTCGACCGCTTGCCCGCAGGCTCCGTGAAAAGTCAGTTCTGCTGACGTATAACCGGCATGGGAGGCCCCGGTGATCCAGACGATGTTCGACGGCGTGTCGCTGGAAACCGTGGCCGCCATCGGCGCCATGGCGCTGGCCGGGACCTGGTCGCCGGGGCCCAACAACGCGCTGCTTTCGGCCTCGGGCGCCCGTTTCGGGTTCCGCGCCACGCTGCCGCATGCGCGCGGCGTGGCGCTGGGCTATCCGGTGATGCTGTTCGCGCTGGCGCTCGGGCTGGGGGCGGTGTTTCGCCAGAGCGAGCTGCTGCGCGAGACCCTCCGCTGGGGGGGCGCGGCCTTGCTGCTCTGGCTCGCCTGGCGGACCGCGACGGCGCCGGCGCCCGGCAAGGGGCGCGGGCGGGACCGGCCGTTCACATTCCTGGAGGCGGCCGCCTTTCAGTGGGTGAATCCCAAGGCCTGGGTGATGAGCCTCGCCGTGATCTCGCAATTCGCCGATGGCGCGGCGCCGGTGCGCGACGCAGCTGTGATCACGGCCGTCTATGTGTGTTCGGGACTGGGTTCGGCCCATGCCTGGGCGGGGCTGGGGGCGGCGATCGGGCGGTTTCTGGGCGAGGGCTGGCGGCTTCGGGCGTTCAACGTGGCGATGGCGCTTTTGCTGCTGGTCGGGGTCGCGGTGCTGCTGACCGAGGACCTGACCCCCCCGCCCGCATAGGAAAATCAGAGCCCGGCCACCCGCGCCGCCTCCGCCCGCCACCAGGGGAGGCTCGTCAGCCGACGGCGCAGGGCGGTGTCGGTGGCGGCGGGGGCGTTTGCGATGTAGCGGACCGCCTCGTCCCGCGCCGGGCCGGTCAGGGACAGCAGCCAGGCCTCCGCCGCCGCGTGGTCGAAGGGGCGGCCGGCGACGTCCGAAAAATTGGCGGGGAGCTCGGTCCAGACCACACCGGCGGCGCCGGTGGCGGCACACCACGCCTCGGCCGCCGGCGCGATTTTCCCAACGATCACAGATCCATCCCGGCTCCACGCGCCGATATTCGCCTCGGCCGAGCGTTCGCGCCGCGCCAGATCCGCCCGCGCCTCCGCCACCGACCCGCGCACGGAAACAATGGCGTGGGAGGGGCATGGCGACCCGTGCTCGGGGTCGACGCAGACCACCAGCCCCATCAGCCGCTTCGGCGAGATCCGCGAGAATTCGAGCGGCATCGCCGGGCCGGCATCCATGAACCACGGGCCCGAAACATGGGGGGCGAGGTCGTCCAGATCCCAGATCAGCGAGCCATAGCCGAGGATGACCACCCGGTCGCGAAACGCCTCGATCATCGCCCGAAACCCCCGTGTGAAAAGCGTGCACCGAACGTGCACCGAGCGTGCACCGGTTTCGGGCATACGACGACGGGCGGCGCACGGCCAGCCCGTCGCCGTCCCGTTCCCAAAGGGCGCGTGCGCGCGAAAGATTTTCGTCACAACACGCACGAAGCATCTGCGCAAAGCTGCCGATCCGCGCTAGCGATGAGCGCGTCGCAACGCGTGCTCACCAGAAGGCTGTTCCCAGATGAGATCCAATATCGCGGCCCTTGCGCTGGGGATCCTCGCGATCGCCGCTTCGCCCGCCATGGCGACGGTGGTGCAGGTCGGCGACGTCGCCGGCATGACCCAGGGCGCCTACACGCTCGACAACCTCGACGACCTGACCTTCGTTCCCGGCTTCACCGCCTCGAGCGCGAGCGGGCTCCTCACCGCCAATTCGGATTGGGCGCCCGCCTACCATTCAGGTTCGGCAGGGCTCGCCACCGGCCGCACCGCCGACGTGACCCCGCTGACTCTGAGCTTCGCGACGCCCACCTCCTCGGTCGGCCTTTGGTTCGGCAATGACGACGCGTGTTGCGAGACGGCCTTCGAGGCGGCGATGGACATCTTCGGCGCCGGGGGCAGGTTCATCGACACCATCGCCGTCGCGGCCAACATGAACGACGCCGTCGACCAGTTCATCGGCTTCGTCAGCGACGAGGCGATCTGGTCGGTGACGATGCGCTACGGCGGCGGCGTCTCCGGCGGGCCATACGCCGAGCTCTTCGTCGTGGTGGACGACCTGATGTTCAACAGCGTCGGCGCGTCCGCCGTGCCGCTTCCCGCCGCGGCGCCGCTGCTGATCGCAGGCCTCGGCGGGCTGGCGATGATCCGGCGGCGGCGCCGCGCCTGACGAGAGCGGCTTCGAGGATGACGCGCCGCCCCCTGCCCTGGGGGCGGCGTTTCTCATTCCGCAGGGGCCGGGGCGATCAGGCGGACCCGGCACGCCGAAAACTTGAATTCGGGGATCTTGCCCACCGGGTCGAGCGCGGGGTTGGTGAGCAGGTTGGCGGCGGCCTCGACGAAGGCGAAGGGGATGAAGACCATGTCCTCGGCCACCGCCCGGTCGGCGCGGGCCGAAAGGCGGATGGCGCCGCGGCGGGTCTCGACCTCCAGCAGGTCGCCGGGCCAGGCGCCGAGTTTTTTCAGCGTCTGGGGGTGGAGGGCGGCCGTCGCCTCTGGCTCCAGCGCATCGAGGGTGGTCGCGCGGCGGGTCATGGCGCCGGTGTGCCAGTGCTCCAGCATCCGGCCGGTGGTGAGGATCAGGGGGTAGTCGGCGTCGGGGACCTCGGCCGGCGGGGTGATGCGGGCGGGGGCGAAGCGGGCGCGGCCTGACGGGCGGGGGAAACGGTCGCCGAAGACGACGGACGCGCCGGGGTCCGTGGGGCCGGTGGTGGGGTAGGTGACGGCGCCTTCGGCGGCGAGCCGGTCCCAGGTGATGTGGTCGAGCGACGGCATGCCGGCGGCCATCTCGGCGTAGATCTCGCGCGGGTGCGCGTAGCGCCAGCCGAGGCCGAGGCGATTGGCGAGGTCTTGCGTGATCTCCCAGTCCGGGCGCGCCTGCCCCGGAGGGGCGACGGCGGGGCGGCCCATCTGCACGGTGCGATTGGTATTCGTCACCGTGCCGGTCTTTTCCGGCCAGGCGGCGGCGGGGAGGATCACGTCGGCGAACATCGCGGTCTCGGTCAGGAACACGTCCTGGACGATGAGGTGTTCGAGGCGGGCCAGCGCCTCGCGCGCATGGGCGGCGTCGGGGTCGGACATGGCGGGGTTCTCGCCGAGCACATACATGCCCTTGATCTCGCGGGCGAAGGCCGCGTCGATGATCTCCACCACCGTCAGGCCGGGTTCGGGGGAAATCTGGGTTCCGCCCCAGAGGGTTGAGAAGAGCTCGCGGGCGGCCTGCGACGTGACGGGCTGGTAGTCCGGCAGCACCATCGGGATCAGGCCGGCGTCGGAGGCGCCCTGGACGTTGTTCTGGCCGCGGAGCGGATGCAACCCGGTTCCCGGTCGCCCGACATGGCCGCAGAGCAGCGCCAGCGCGATCAGGCAGCGCGAATTGTCGGTGCCGTGGATGTGCTGGGAGACGCCCATGCCCCAGAAGATCATGCCGGCCTTCGACGTGGCGAAGGCGCGGGCGACCTCGCGGATGGTCTCGGGGGGGACGCCGCAGAGGGGGGACATGGCTTCGGGGGTGAATTCGGCGACGTGCTCGGCGAATTCGGCGAAGTTCTCGGTGAAGGCTTCGATATACTGGCGATCCTGCAGGCCCTCGGCGACGATCACCTGCATCAACGCGTTGAGCAGGGCGACGTCCGTGCCCGGGCGGAACTGCAGCATCCGCCAGGCGTGCCGCTTCAGGCCCTGGCCGCGGGGGTCCATGACCACCAGCTTGCCGCCGCGTTTGACGAACTGCTTGAAGAAGGTGGCGGCGACCGGGTGGTTCTCGGTGGGGTTGGCGCCGATGACGATGGCGATGTCGGCATGCTCGATCTCGTTGAAGGACGCGGTGACGGCGCCGGAGCCGACGTTTTCCATCAGGGCCGCGACCGAGGAGGCGTGGCAGAGGCGGGTGCAGTGGTCGAGGTTGTTGTGGCCGAACCCCTGCCGGATGAGTTTCTGGAAGAGATAGGCCTCTTCGTTGGAGCATTTGGCGGAGCCGAAGCCGGAGACGGAGGCCCCGCCATGGACGTCGCGCAGGCGCGCGAGGCCGTGGGCGGCGTGGTCGAGCGCCTCGTCCCAGGTGGCTTCGCGGAAATGGGTCCAGGGGTTGGCGGGGTCGACGTTCAGGCCCTTGGGCGGCGCGTCGTCGCGGCGGATCAGGGGCCGGGTCAGGCGGTGGGGATGCGCGACGTAGTCGAAGCCGAAGCGGCCCTTGACGCAGAGGCGGGACTCGTTGGCGGGCCCGGGGGCGCCGTCGACCCAGGCGATTTTGCCATCCCGCAGGCGATAGTCGATCTGGCAGCCGACGCCGCAATAAGGGCAGACGGAGCGGACGGCGTCGTCGACCGCGGCGCTGTCGCCGTGGCCGGCCGCGTCCACCGCGGTCGCGGGCATCAGCGCGCCGGTCGGGCAGGCCTGCACGCATTCCCCGCAGGCGACGCAGGTCGAGGCGCCCATGGGATCATTGAAATCGAACACGATCTCGGCCGCGGCGCCCCGGCCCGCCATGCCGATCACGTCGTTGACCTGAACTTCCCGACACGCCCGGACGCAGAGCGTGCAGTGGATGCAGGCGTCGAGATCGACCCGCATCGCCACATGGCTCGCGTCCGGCGCGGGGCGGTCGGCGTCGGGTCGGGCGGGGAAGCGGGAAGCGGCGATGCCGGCGAGATCCGCCATGGCGCGGAGGTGGGAGGAACGGTCGGGCGCGGCCTCGCGCGCCGGCTGATCGGCCATCAGCAGCTCGAGCACCATGGCGCGGGCCTTTTCGGCGCGGGGGGAGGCGGCGCGGACGGCCATGCCCTCGGCCGGGGTCCGGCGGCAGGAGGGGGCGAGGACCCGCTCCCCCTCGATCTCCACCATGCAGGCGCGGCAATTGCCGTCGGCGCGATGGCCCGGCGCCTCGGTCAGGCACAGATGCGGCAGGCGGCGGCCGAGGCGCAGCGAGACCTCCCAGAGGGTCTCGTCGGGGCGGGCCTCGACCTCGGCCCCGTCGAAGGTGAAGCGGATCGGCTGGTCCATGGTCTGCCCTCCTTCGCCGGTCGCGGCATTGCGCGTCCCCCCGGCGCCCCGTCCGGTTCGCACCAGCTTAGCGCGCCCGCGGGGCGAGGTCGCGGTCCGATCGCATCCGGGGCTCGGCGGGCGCGAATGCCCCCGCATAGGGATGCGGTCAACCTAGATCGTCAAAGTATCGAAACCTTATTTTCAGCGGATACGATTCCGAAAAACGTTTCGCTCCCCTTATATATGCGCACGTAAGCGATTTGATCTGGATCAAGGTTCGTAAAGCTTCGGGGACTATGGTGGCGGACATCAACCATACCGCCGCGCCAACGGTAGTCATGAAGAACTGATCGGGAATCGTCCATGCAGCTTCAAGCTTTCCTGCCGTTCCGGCTGTCCCGGCTCGCCGCCAAGACCACCGCCGCCGTCGCCCAGATTTACGGCGAACGATTCGGGCTCACCCGGGACGAATGGCGCGTGCTCGCCGCGACCGGAGAGGCGAGGGACCAGCCGACCCGCGCCATCGCCGAGCGGACCGGGCTCGACAAGGTGGCGATCAGCCGGGCGGCGTCGAGCCTCGAGGATCGCGGCCTGATCCAGCGCTGGGAGGACCGGCGCGACCGGCGGATCAAGATGGTGCGGCTGTCGCGCGAAGGCGCCCGCACGCTCGCCGATATCGAGCGGATGGCCCGGGCCCGGGAGGCCTACCTGCTCGACGGGCTTACCGCAGAGGAACGCGAAGTCCTGGAGCGTGTGATCGAGAAGCTGGCGCAGCGGGCCGAGGCGCTTGCCGATCCCGCCTTCGCCGGGCGCTGCCGGCCCGATTGCGAGGGCGATTGCGCCGGCCATGCCGCGCGCGACGCCGACGAGATCGCGGCGCCGGACGTGGCGCCGGGCGTGGCGGGGGCGGGGGCGGTCCACTTCGTCGACGCCCAGAACAATCGCGACATCCGGATATCGGGCCCGAGCCAGAGCGACAGCGCCCCGAGGGCGATGCGCGGGGCCGAGGCCGCGCCCCAGGTCCGCCGCGCAGCCGTTCATTGCCAATGACTCAGGGGCCGCTGCGGGGGCGTCGACCAGACGACTTCGCCGGGAGAGGCCCGGTCAGTCCAGGGATTTCGGCGTGGCATGGGCGATGACCCGCGCCGCGCCGAATTGCGTTTCGGCCCAGCGCGCGGCCGTCGCCTCCATCGCCACGACCGCGGCGGTGGGAAAGCGGGCGAAGGCCTCGGCGAAGGCCGCCGCCGGCGGGCCGGCCTGCATCCGGCGCAGCATCGCGGGCGTGCCGGGCTCGTGACCCAGCATCAGCACCGTGCGCGCCTCGGGCGGGGCGGCGCGCAGATGCTCCAGCATCGTCGCCGGCTCGGCGAGATAGAGCGCGCGTTCGGTTCGCGCCGGCGGCGGCGCGGCGGAAAGGCCGGCGCCCTCGAGGAGCCCCGCCCAGGTCTCCTGCACCCGTCGGGCCGAGGACAGCAGGGCCGCGTCGGGCAGCAGCCCCTGCGCCGCCAGCCAGGCCCCCATGCGCGGCGCGGCGCGGCGGCCGCGGGCGTTCAGCGGGCGGTCGTGGTCGGACATCTCCGGGTCGCCCCAATCCGACTTGGCGTGGCGCATCAGCACGAGGCGGAGCATGACGGGAACCTCTGGATCGGGGGATCGGACCGGCGGATCGCGAGCCTAGGGGGTGCGGCGGCCGGCGTCCATGGCGGGACCGGGGGCAGGCTCATCGCGCGCGGAACGGGAAGGCCAGAGACCAGAAAAGGCGGGAGGGCGCGTCGTCCTGATGCGCCTCGAGCCCCAGCCGCAACCCGGCCTCGCCGCCCTGGGCCCGCGCGGTGTAGGTGCCGAACAGGCGGTCCCACCAGCTGACCGAGAAGCCGTAATTGCTGTCGGTCTCCTCCCGCCGCACCGAATGGTGGATGCGGTGCATGTCCGGCGTCACCAGCAGCCAGCGCAGCGGGCGCTCGACCGAAGCGGGCAGGCGGATGTTGGCGTGGTTGAACATGGCGCAGCCGTTGAGCAGCACCTCGAAGGCCAGCACCGCGGCGGCGGGGGCGCCGAGCGCGTAGACCAGCCCGATCTTCAGCAGCATCGACAGCGCGATTTCGACGGGGTGAAAGCGGATGGCGGTGGTGACGTCGACGTCGCGGTCGGCGTGGTGGACCCGGTGCAGACGCCAGAGCCAGGGGACCTTGTGGGTGGCGACATGCTGGGCCCAGATCGCGAGATCCAGCACCACGAGGCTGAGGACGAAGGCGAGCCATCCGGGCGCGCCCAGCGCGGGAAACAGCCCCCAGCCCTGCGCCTGCGCGTCGAGCGCGGCCCCCACCGCGGCGGCCGGAAACAGCAGCCGCACCACGACCGAATCGACCGCCACGATGGCCCAGTTGGTCAGCCAGCGCCGGGCCTTGGGCTGAAGGGCGGGCCGGGCGGCGCGCGCCAGCTCCCACCCCGCCATGACGACGAAGATCCCGATGAAGACCCCGAGGCGGATGAACGGCTCATGTTCCATGCCCCCAGCAAGTGCGGCCGGGGGCGGCGGCCGTCAAGCGCCGGGCGCGCCCTGTCGCGAAGCCGTGTTCAGCGGCGCGACTTCGCCCGGGCCTGATCGCGGACGCGATGACGGAAGAAGAGGTAAAGCGGCAGCCCGCAGCTGACCCCGATCAGGAAAGTGGCGGGGATCACCAGCAGGACCCAGGACAGGCCGCGGCGCGCGACATCTGCCGCCACCGCCACCGTCAGCGCGAGGGCGGCGAGGCCGAGATCGTAGAGCATGCCCTCCGCCGCCTCGTTCACCGTCCAGGCGTCGAGCAGGCCGGAAAGCGAGACGCCGTTCGCCTCGAACCAGAGCAGGAACTTGCGCATGGGAATGATCGCGCCGACCACCGCGAGCAGCAGGTAAATCACCGAAAAAACGGGCATGTCGTCCCCCCCTGAAAGCCGGTTGTCGTCACACGGCCGGAGTTCCCCAACATGGACCGCGCCGCGCATCTCTCAAGATGCGCGGATGACGAAACTCATACGGCTCCCATCAGCTCAAACGAAAACGACCCTGATTTCATCCCGCGGACCCGAACATGCCGCACCGACGCCGCCGGGCCCCGCCGAACACGCCCAACAGGGACAGCCCCCCGGCCAGCAGCGGCGCGGCGCCGGGCAACGGAGTCGTGACCGGGGGCGGCGCTGCGAAATAGGTCAGGTCGTCGATGGCGAACAGGTCCTGCCCGACGATGAATTCGTCCCAGTTCAGCACGATGGAGAAGCCGGTGATCGCCCCGTAGACGCTGAGGTCGATGGTCTCGGCCGTGAAATGATCGTGGTCCCAGGCATGATGCAGCAACTGGACCGGCGCGGTCGCGGTCATCACCTCGATCTCCGCCGGACCGTCGTCGCCGATGAGCGAGAAGGAGACCCCGATCGCCGGCATCAGAAAGGTGACGGTCAGCACCTCGCCGAAGAAATCGGAGAGGTTGTCGTCGTTGATCAGCACATTATGCGCGGACGTCGCGTAGGTCGCGTCGTACGTCATCGGCGAGCGTCCGCCGGGCAGCGAGAACATCACCCCGGGGAACTGAGCGGACACCGGGGTCAGGTTGGGAAGGCCGTCGAAATCGATGGTCAGGGCCGAGACCGGCGCGCCCGACCCGAAGGCGACGCAGGCGACGAGAACAGCGACGGCGCGCTGTGCGATGGACATGGGATGTTCCGGAGGAGAAGCGGACCGAGCGTCGGCCATCGCGAAGCGATCCAGAAGGCGTCTCCCGTCGGCGACGCTCTCATTTTTGCGACGCTACGTAAAGTGCCGGGGGTCACATCTCACTCGGTGCGGTCGCGGATCGGTTCGACCACCTCGCCCGGGGCCAGCAGGCGCGGGGCGTCGGAGCGGTAAGCGCCCGGGGGCGGGACCGGATCGGCCTTGCGGGCGCAGGCCGCGGGGACCAGCGCGGCGGCGGCCAGCAGGGTCAGGAGGGCGGCGCGGGTCATGCGGATTTCTCCGCGGCGAGCTGCGCGCGCCAGCGGGCGGCCTGCTCGCGCACCCGGGTCGGCGAGGTGCCGCCATGCGACAGGCGCGAGGCGGCGGAGGCCTCGACGGTCAGCACGTCGAACACGCCCTCGGTGATCTTGGGGTGGGCGGACTGCATCTCGGCGAGCGTCAGGTCGGGGAGATCGCGGTCGGTGTCCTCGGCGAGCTTGACCAGCGCGCCGACCACATGATGGGCGTCGCGGAACGGCAGGCCCGCCTCGCGCACCAGCCAGTCGGCGAGGTCGGTGGCGGTCGAAAAACCGGAGGCGGCGGCGGCGCGCAGATTGGCAGGCAGCGGGCGCATGTCGCGGACCATCCCCTCCATCGCCGCAAGGGCCAGCATCAGGCTGTCCGCGGCGTCGAACACCTGCTCCTTGTCCTCCTGCATGTCCTTGGAATAGGCGAGCGGCAAGCCCTTCATCACGGTCAGCAGGCCGACCATGGCGCCGGTGATGCGGCCGACCTTGGCGCGGGTCAGCTCGGCGGCATCCGGGTTGCGCTTCTGAGGCATGATCGAGGAGCCGGTGGAGAAACGGTCGGACAGGCGCACGAAGCGGAACTGGGCGGAGGACCAGATCACCAGCTCCTCGGAGATCCGGCTGAGATGGGTGGCGCAGATCGTGGCGGCGGCGAGGAATTCCAGCGCGAAGTCGCGGTCGGCGACGGAGTCGAGCGAGTTCTCGGTCGGACGGTCGAAGCCCAGCGCCGCGGCGGTCATGTGGCGGTCGATCGGGAAGCCGGTGCCGGCGAGCGCGGCGGCGCCGAGCGGGCATTCGTTCATCCGGACCCGGGCGTCGGCGAAGCGGGCGCGGTCGCGGGCGAACATCTCCGCATAGGCCAGCATGTGATGGCCCCAGGTGACGGGCTGCGCGGTCTGGAGATGGGTGAAGCCGGGCATGACCATGTCGGCCCCGGCCTCGGCCTGACCCACCAGCGCCTCGATCAGCGCGGTGAGGCCGGCGACGGCGGCGTCGGCCTGGTCGCGGACCCACATCCGGAAATCGAGCGCCACCTGGTCGTTGCGCGACCGCGCGGTGTGCAGGCGCCCGGCGGCGTCGCCGATCAGCTCGCGCAGGCGGGATTCCACGTTCATGTGGATGTCTTCGAGCGCGGTGGAGAAGGCGAAGGTCCCGGCCTCGATCTCTGACAAGACCGTGAGCAGGCCGGCGTCGATCTGGCGAGCGTCGTCGGCCGTGATAATGCCTTGGGCGGCGAGCATCGCGGCATGGGCCCGCGAGCCGGCGATGTCCTGGGCGGCGAGGCGCTTGTCGAAGCCGATCGAGGCGTTGATCGCCTCCATGATCGCATCGGGGCCGGCGGCGAAACGGCCGCCCCACATGGCGTTGGCGGCGGCGTTCGATTTGCTATCGTCGCTCATGGTCGGGGACCTCGTCCTCGCGTGGAAAGGATCTGGGGGAAGAATATGAGCATGCGCGCACCTCTTCTGGCGCTCGTCATAGGCGCCTTCGCGACGCTTGGAAACCCTGCGGGCGCGGGCGAGGCGGGTCTGGATCCCGCCGCGCGTGCGAAGATCGAGGCGCTGCGCGGCCAGGCGATGGGACGGCTGGTGCTGCTGGACGCGCCGCGGGAACTGCCGGCGGCGGAATTCGAGAACCCCAACGGCGGAACCGTCACGCTGGCCGATTTCGCCGGACATGTGACGCTGGTGAACCTGTGGGCCACCTGGTGCCCGCCCTGCCGCGAGGAGATGCCGAGCCTGGATGCGCTGCGCACGCGGATGGAGGGCTCGGGGATCGAGGTGCTGACGGTGGCGGTGCAGCCCGGCGCGCGGCAGAAGGCGAAAGCCTACATGGAAGAGATGATGCTCTACGCGCTGGAGCCCTATGGCGACGGGCGCAACGCCCTGCCCCGCGCGGTGGGAATTCTGGGGCTGCCGACGACGATCATCCTCGACCCTGAAGGGCGCGAGATCGCGCGGCTGCAGGGCGATGCCGACTGGGCCTCGCCGGAGGCCGAGGCGGTGCTGCGCGCGCTGGCGGAGCGTTTTGGCGCGGACGGCTAGGCCGGGGCATTTGGAAGGGGGAGCGCCGCGTCGACGGCCCGCCGGTCGGGGCGGGGCGCCCGCGGCGCGCTGAGCCGGGGGCGCGGGTTGCGACGGGCGCCCGGGCGGAGTGGTGTTCGCCCGGACTCGAGGGCCTCAGCGGCCGACGGTCATCCGGCGCAGGGTCGCGTCGCGGTCGACGAAATGGTGCTTCAGCGCGGCGATGGCGTGCACGGCCAGCAGGGCGATCAGGGCCCAGGCGGCGAGCTCGTGGATTTCGCCGAAAATCCCCTCCAGCGCCCGGTCGCCGGGCACGAAGGGATCGGGCAGCGCGAAGAGGCCGAACACCCTGTTCTTGATGCCGTAGCTCTCCTGCAGCTCCGACGCCGAGGCCATCAGCCAGCCCGAAAGCGGCATGATCAGCATCAGCGCGTAGAGCGCCCAATGCGCGGCCTCCGCCGCACGGACCTGCCAGCGCGGGGTTCCGGGGATCGCGGCCGGCGCGGGATGGGTGGCGCGCCAGATCAGGCGAAGGACCGCCAGCGCGAAGGCGACGAAGCCCCAGCTCTTGTGCAGCTGCACGAGGGCGAACTGCTCGTAGACGTCCGGCACGAAGTCCGACATCCAGATCCCCAGCCCCAGCATGAACAGGATCACGCCCGCGGTCAGCCAGTGGAAGGCGCGGGCGGGCCAGCCCCAGGCGGCTTCGGTGTTGCGCAGGCGCATGTCGGGTCTCCGGTGGTGTCGGACGGGCTGCGGGCGCGCGCCCCGGTCCGCGACGGACCGGAGCGCGCTGCGGCGGCGGGATCAGCCCTTGGGGCTGGCCTCGAGGTCGATGCGGATCGGCATCTCGACGCCCACGGCCGGGGCGGCGAAGCTGATGCCGTAATCGGTCCGGTCGAGGGTCCCGGTCACGGTGAAGCCGGCGATGGTCTGGCTCGGGTTGAACGGCGACGGGCCGAGCTTGTTGAGCACGACCTCGAAGACCTCTTCCCGGGTGACGTCCTTGATGGTGACGTCGCCGGTGACCTCGGCGCGGTCGCCGCTGACCAGCTTCACCGATTTCGACACGAAGGTGATCTCGGGATGGGCTTCGACGTCAAGGAAATCCGGGGATTTCACGTGGACGTCGCGGGCCTCCCAGCCGGTGTCGACCGAGGCGGACTTGATGGTGAAGGCGACCTTCGAGTCCTCGATGGCGTCGGGGTCGAAATCGATGGTCGCGTCGAAGTCGCGGAACCAGCCGTGGACGACCGAGAAGCCGAGATGGTTGACCGAGAAGCCGACCTGGGCATGGGCCTTGTCGACGACATAGGGCTCGGCCGCGGCGGGGAGGGCGCCGGCGAGCAGCGGGGCGGCGAGAAGGAAGGCCGCGAGCGAGCGGTGGGCGAGGCGCATGGGGAAGTCTCCGTAGCGTGGCGTTCGATGTCTCCCGATCTAGGGCGCCTTGCGCTGCGGCGCAGCAGGGGTTTTTCGCACAGTTTGTTTCCGCTTACGCATGAACTTTCGCGTCATCGACGGATTGTGGCGACGTTGATGCGCGCGCCCGGGCCAACGCGCTTGCGTGTTCGGCAGGTCCGCGTCGTCGCCATGTCGAGGGCGTCGTATGGGGCGTCGTAGGGGGCGTGGCCGGGGGCGTCGTCGGGCACGGCCTTTGCGCGCGCCTCCCCCGGCGGCGACCCGCCGGGGAGGTCCGCCCACCCGCCCCGCGCGCGGCCGCGCCCTGGCCTTCAGGCGGCGCGGCGGGCGCGCGAGGCCTTGCCCGTGGCGAAGGCGCCGAGGCTTTCGGCCTGGGCGTCGAGGTCGTGGCCGAGCTGCTCCGCCGCCGCTGCGGCCTCCGCGGTTTCGCGGGCGTTCTCCTGCACCGTCTGGTCGAGATGGGAGATCGCGGTGGTGATCTCCTGCACGCCCTGCCCCTGTTCGCGCCCCGCCGAGGCCGCGTCGGCGATGGCGGCGGCGAGCCCGTCGATCGAGCTGACGATCTCCTGCAGCGACGCGCCGGTGGCGTTGACCAGGTTCACCCCCTCCGCCACCGTGGCGGCGGAGCCCTTGATCAGCTCGGAGATGTCGCGCGCCGCTTCGGAAGAGCGCTGCGCCAGCGTGCGCACTTCGGAGGCGACCACGGCGAAGCCCTTGCCGGCCTCCCCGGCCCGCGCCGCCTCCACCGCCGCGTTCAGCGCCAGCAGGTTGGTCTGGAAGGCGATGGAGTCGATCACGGAAGTGATGTCGGCGATCTCGCCCGAGTTCTTCTCGATCCGGCGCATGGCGTCGATGGCCTTGTCGGCGGAGCCTGCGCCCTGTCGGGCCCGGGCGCGGGTGTCGTCGGTCATCTTCTCGGCCGCAGTGAGATTGGCGGCCGAGCCGCTCACCGTTTCGGAGATCTCGGTCATCGTGGCCGCCGTCTCCTCGATGGTCGAGGCCTGGCTTTCGGCCCGCCCGGTCAGGCCGCGCATCGCCGAATTCATCCGGCCGATGGCGTCGCGCTGCGCCTCGGCCCCTTCGCGGACGAGAGAGATGGCGGCGCCCAGCTGATCCAGCGAGCCGTTGGCTTTCTCGCTCAGCCGGGCGAGCTGACCGCCGTAGCGGCCGGTCATCGGGCGGGCGAGGTCGCGGCGCGACATCGCCTCCAGCGTCCCGTCGAGATCGGCGAGGAAGGACGACACGATTTCCGACAGCCGGTTGGCGGCGCCGGCGAGCTCCTGCATTTCCGGCGCGTCGAAGCCGACCTGGACCCGGCGGCTGAAATCGCCGGCCACCGCCGCTTCCACCACCCCGTTCACCTCGTCGCGCAGCGCGCTCAGCATCCGGGCGTTGGCCTTTTCGGCCTGCTCCGTCGCCGCGGCCCCGTCCTGGCGGCGGCCCTCGGCCTCCGCGAGCGCCAGGCGCAGACGTTCGACGCCGCGGCCGAGATCGCCGATTTCGTCGGCGCGCGCGCTGGCATGAACCGGGCTGACGAGATCGCCCTGCGCCAGATGCGCGACCGCGACGCCCAGCGTCTTCAGCGGCCGCACCGCCACCCCCGCCACGCCCCAGGCCGCGACGCCGGCGAAGATCATCGCGACGATCCCGGAGAGCCCGGCGCCCAGCGCCTCGCCGCCCAGCGCGGCCATCACGCCCGCCTTCTGCACGCCGACATAGAGAATGCCCTCCACCCCCCCGGACGCGCCGACGATGGGGAAATAGGCGGTGTAATAATCCTTGCCGAGGATCGTCGCCTCGCCCCGATAGGGCCTGCCCGACATCACCACCGGCTGCACCGCGCCGCCCTTGCCCAGCACCGTGCCCACCGCCCGCGCGCCGTCAGGCTTGCGGATGTTGGTGGAGCGGCGGACGAATTCGCCGGCGGCGGGGTCGAGCACGAAGATCGTCGCCGTCTCCCCGGTCACGCCGGCGATGCGGTCGATGGCGACATGCGAGGAGACGTCGGGGGCCGAGGTCCAGCTCAGCCCCTGCACCGCGCCGTCGGGGCCGAAGCGGGCGACGAGTTCGGGCAGGGTCGCGTCGGCCATGGCGGCGGCGGCGCGCAGCGAGCGGTCCTGATTGGCCTGCGCCTCCGCCGTCAGCCGGTCGGAGGCGCGCCAGACCGACAGGGCGGTCATCAGAACCACCGCGATCAGCACCATGGCGACGGTGATCGCGGTCGCGCGCACTCGCAGATTGGTCATCAGATGAGGTCCCCTTCCCGGAAAACATCCGGTCAGATGACCCATTCGCCTTAAGATGGGGTTTCCGGGGCGGCGGACGCCCGCCGCGCCCCGCCTGCGCGCCGCGCCCGCCTAGCGGGTCGGAACCGGGGTCTCGCCGCGGTAATCGTAGAAGCCGCGGCCCGTCTTGCGGCCCAGCCAGCCGGCCTCGACATATTTCACCAGCAGCGGACAGGGGCGATACTTGGTGTCGGCCAGCCCGTCATGCAGCACATGCATGATGGCGAGACAGATATCGAGCCCGATGAAATCGGCGAGCTGCAGCGGCCCCATCGGGTGATTGGCCCCGAGGCGCATGGCCTTGTCGATGCTCTCCACCGTGCCGACGCCCTCATAGAGGGTGTAGACCGCCTCGTTGATCATCGGCAGCAGGATGCGGTTGACGATGAAGGCGGGGAAATCCTCGGCGGTGGCGGCGGTCTTGCCGAGACGCTCGACCACGCCCTTCAGGGTCTCGAAGGTCGGCTCGTCGGTGGCGATGCCGCGGATCAGCTCCACCAGCTCCATCACCGGGACCGGGTTCATGAAGTGGAAGCCCATGAACCGCTCGGGCCGGTCGGTGGCCGAGGCGAGGCGGGTGATCGAGATCGACGAGGTGTTCGAGGTCAGAATGGTGTTCTCGCCCAGATGCGGGGCGAGCGAGGCGAAGATGGCGTGCTTGACCTTCTCGTTCTCGGTGGCGGCCTCGATCACCAGGTCGGCGCCGCCGATTTCGGCGAGGTCGGTGCAGCGGGCGATGCGGGCGAGGGCGGCGTCCTTGTCGGGCTCGGAGATCGCGCCGCGCGACAGCTGCCGGGTCATGTTCCGGTCGATCAGCGCGATGGCCGCGTCGATCCGGGCGGCGTCGACATCGTTGAGACGGACCTCGTAGCCCGCGAGCGCGAAGACATGGGCGATGCCGTTGCCCATCTGTCCCGCTCCGATGACGCCGACCGTTTGGATGTCCATCTCGCCCGCCCTTTCGGTGATTGGTTCGCGGGGAACCCTATGCGGCGCCGCGGGAGGCGGCAAGGGGATGCGCCGGCCGAGGGGACGGCGGCCGCTGCGGCAGCGGCCTGCGGCATTCGTCCTTGGCCGCAGCCTCTCGGCTGCACAGCCTCGGGTCAACTTCAATCTGCAGGCATTTCCGCCCGACAGCAGGAGGCGGCCTTCATGCGCCTCGCACGAAACTCGCCCGCCGCCGTCGCCCCGGGCCCGTTCGGCCTCGGCCTCGCGCCCGCTCCGTCGTCGGCCGAGGCGAGGGCGGTCTATGACAGCGAAGCCTGGGTCTCCATCAAAGACCTCCTGTTCTTCAACGAGGCGGGGACGGGGCCCGGCGACGCCGTGATCAGCGACCCCTCCGGTTCCGTCCGCGGGTTCGCCGACCATACCGGCGCCGGCGACGCGCATGTCGACACCTCGCTGTTTTATGCGGACCTCCGCTCGGGGAGGTTCCGATGATCGTGGAGGCCACGCAGGAGGCGACCTCCGCCGTCGACCCGGCGGATCCTTGGCCGAAGTCCGTCCGGTCGGTCACGTGGGTCGGTCAGTTCTACGATTTCGTCGTGAACAACCCGACGGTCGAGACGCCTGGGCGCGCTGAGCCTCCTGGCGCGCCGGCGCCGCGCGCGGGTCGGGGGACGGGCCTGACCGCAGGCCTCGCGCCGGGGGCGATGGCGCGCCAAAAGCATCCGCACGTTGCGTAACTTCGGCGCGTGCCCCATGGTCGCGCGGATCCGGGGGCGCGTTCGCTCCCGGCGATTTTCCGGAGAGATCGCTCCCATGCGCGCCATTCATGCCGCGGCCACGGCCCTGGCTTTCCTCGCGGCGCCGGCGACGGCCCACGCGCTCGCGCAATGGTCGGGGACCGCCTCGGTCAGCGCGACCATCGCTTCGGTGGCTTATGTCGACGACGGGACCGACGCCTCGCTCATGCTGCAGCTCGATCCGTTCGACGACGACGCCGGCTATGACGAGGGCGTCCACGGCTCCGGCGCCGGCTCCGGGACGTCCGGCCACGACGATGCGGGCGCCTTCGCGGCCTCCGCCTCCGGCTCGGGATCGTCGAGCGCGCCGCTGGGGATCCATTTCGGCAACGCCTACGCCTATTGGGACTTCGACATCATCAACCTGGACCTGACGCGCGCCATTCAGGTGACGATCGACTGGGTGATCACGGCCGAAGGCGAAGCGTCGATCACCGACGAGGCGGGCGAATACAACGAAGCCTTCGTCTACGCCTACGGTCTGGTCTACGCCGACTCCGAACCCTACGCAGGCTGCACCTGCGACCTCGACCTCGCGCAGTTCGCGATCCTGAGGGAAGCGGAGTCGGACGCCGCGCTCGGACCGTTCGGGCCGACCGCGTTTTCGGATTCCGGGACCAGCGCCTTCGTGCTGGACGCCGACGATTGGCTGACCTTCTACGTGGGCGCCGACGTCTACGGCGCGGCGATCACCGGCGACGTGCCGCTTCCCGCCGCGGCCCCGCTGCTGATCGCGGGCTTCGGCGCGCTGGGCCTCGTCGCCCGCCGCCGGCGCGCCGCCTGAACGCTCGGAGGGGCGCGCGCCCGCTGCGCGCCCCTCGCTTCTGGACTTCGCCGCCCCTCCGCTTCACGATCCGCTCCGATCGTCGTTCACGAGGGAGAGCCCCATGCGCACGCGCGCCGCGCTGGCCGTCCAGGCCGGAAAACCGCTTGAAATCACCGAGGTCAATCTCGAAGGTCCCCGGGCCGGCGAGGTTCTGGTGGAGATCATGGCGACCGGCATCTGCCATACCGACGAATTCACCCTGTCGGGCGCCGACCCCGAGGGGCTGTTTCCGGTGATCCTCGGCCATGAGGGCGCGGGGATCGTGCGCGAGGTCGGCGCGGGGGTGACCTCGGTGCGCCCCGGCGACCATGTGATCCCGCTCTACACGCCCGAGTGCCGGGAATGCCCGTCCTGCCTGTCGCAGAAGACCAACCTCTGCACCTCGATCCGCGGCACGCAGGGCCAGGGGCTGATGCCGGACGGAACCTCGCGGTTCACCACGCTCGATGGCGACCCGATCCTGCATTACATGGGCTGCTCGACCTTCTCGAACTTCACCGTGCTGCCCGAGATCGCGCTGGCGAAGGTGCGGGAGGACGCGCCCTTCGACAAGATCTGCTACATCGGCTGCGGGGTGACGACGGGCGTCGGCGCCGTGATCAACACCGCCAAGGTGGAGATCGGGGCGAAGGCCGTGGTCTTCGGGCTGGGCGGCATCGGGCTGAACGTGATCCAGGGCCTGCGGCTGGCGGGCGCCGACATGATCATCGGCGTCGATCTGAACAACGACCGCAAGGCATGGGGCGAGCGCTTCGGCATGACCCATTTCGTCAACCCGTCCGAGATCGGCGAGGATCTGGTCCCCTATATCGTCAACCTGACCAAGACCCCCTTCGACCAGATCGGCGGGGCGGACTACACCTTCGACTGCACCGGCAACGTCAAGGTGATGCGCGACGCGCTGGAATGCGCGCATCGCGGCTGGGGCGTGTCGGTGGTGATCGGCGTGGCGCCGGCGGGGGCGGAGATCGCGACGCGCCCTTTCCAGCTGGTGACGGGCCGCACCTGGAAGGGCACCGCCTTCGGCGGCGCACGCGGCCGGACCGACGTGCCGAAAATCGTCGACTGGTACATGGACGGCAAGATCGAGATCGACCCGATGATCACCCACCTGCTGAAGCTCGAGGACATCAACAAGGGGTTCGATCTCATGCATGCGGGCGAGAGCATCCGCTCGGTCGTGGTCTACTGACCCCGGCGGAGGATGGCGGGTCGAGACCCGCCCTACGTTGACGACCGGCCGCGGGGGGGAGGGGCGCCCCCCGCGCGCCAGACGGGCGCAAGATGCGGGATTTCCCGCGAATTCCGAGCGATCTTCCCCTGATCCCCCACGGAAACGCTTGACCTCGGCCCGCCGCGCGCCGTCTACGGGAAGCGTTGCGCAAAGGAGCCCTGTCATGGCCGATCCCCTTCCCCGCTTCGCCGTCCTGATCGACGCCGACAACACCACGCCGAAGGTGGCCGAGGGCCTGTTCCTGGAGATCGCCAAGATCGGCGAGGCCTCGGTCCGGCGCATCTACGGCGACTTCTCGGATGATCGGCTCAAGGGCTGGGCGAAGATCCTGGCGCAATACGCCATCATCCCGCATCAGCAGTTCGCCTACACGCAGGGCAAGAACTCGTCCGACATCGCCCTGGTGATCGACGCCATGGACCTGCTGCATTCGGGGCGGTTCGAAGGGTTCTGCCTGGTGTCGTCGGACAGCGACTTCACGAGGCTCGCGTCGCGCATCCGGGAGCAGGGTTTCGACGTCTACGGCTTCGGCCAGCGCAAGACGCCGGAGGCGTTTCGTCAGGCCTGCCGCCGGTTCTTCTACATCGAGAACCTGATGGCCGACATGGAGGCCGCCGCGGTCGTCGCCGCAGAGGAGGTCGCGGGGGAGATCGCGGCGGAAGAACCCGCGCCCGCACCGGCCCCCGGCTCCGCCGCCGCCGCCGCGCGGGCCGCGCGCGCCGCCGCGGATGCGGGCGACGACGAGGGCCCCTCGCGCGAGCCGCGTCACGAGCCGGAGGCCGAGACCGACGGCGCCGCGCCGCGCAAGCCCGAAGCCCCGTCCCGCGCCGTGCCGGTGATCCGCAAGTCGATGGAGGGGATGCAGGACGAGGACGGTTGGGTGAGCCTCGGGGTGATCGGCCAGCGGGTCGGCAACCTCGCGCCCGATTTCGACAGCCGGACCTACGGCTCGGCCAAGCTGTCGGACCTGATCCGGCGGGCCGGGGCGTTCGAGATGGAGAAGGACGAAGCCAACCATGTCCGCGTCCGCCTGCGCGCCGGGCCGGCGCGGGAGGAGACGCGGCCGCGTCCCCGCACCCGCGCCGCAGCGCGGCGGCCGGAGCCGAAAGACGCCTGAGCAGGACGCCGGAGGGGGGCTCTGGGGGTCGCGGTCGTGTCGCCCGGTTTCCGGCCCCCGTCTCGGCTGATCGGGGCCGAGGATTTCGCGGAACAGGCGATGGGGCGGGTCGGAGCTGGCCGCCGGATCGCCGCCCGCCAAGATGCGCCGCTCAGGTCCGGGCCCGCATGTCCGTATTCGGACGAATTTTCTGAAATAAAAGAGCGTTTTCGAAGTGAACCTGGCGGAAAGGCTGATCGCCCCGCCTCGCGGGCGCCTATTGGTTGCGCCCGCGCGCAACGCCTTCTAAAGGGCTCTGGCCAGCCCGGCGTGGAGAACCCGCCCTTGTCCTTGGCGTTTCGCCGCGGCGACCGGAAAGGTCGGCGACGGCGGCCATGAGTACCGCGTGTCTCATTGCGTGTCAGGACGTGCCGGCGTTTCCGGCCGCGCGGTTCGCGCAGGGCCGGGCCGGGGCGGCCGCCGTCGAGCTGGTGGCGGTCGTCCCGGTTCCCGCCATGTGCGCATGAGGACCGGCGCGCTCGGAACCATCCGCCCGTTCCTGAAGCTCCGCCTCAGCCCGGCACGCCGGCGGGGCCGGCCCCGGTCAGGCGTTCCATCAGCCGGCGACGGGCCTGGGGCACCCGGTTGATCTCGACCCCGGTGAAGACATGCAAGGTGTTGAGATCCTGATCGATCACCGCGTGATCCGACACCCAGCCGCCCAGCAGCAGGTAGGAGCGCAGCAGCGGCGGCATGCGGCGCATCGCGAGCTTCATGTCCGGCCGGCGCAGCCGCAGCGCCTTGGCGAAGGCGAAGACCAGCGGCGATTTCACCCGCGGCAGCCAGCGCTTGGGGGCGAGGTGCTTCTCCTTGAGATAGGCGAAGGCATCCATATAGGCCTCGGCGTCGACCCCTTCGAAGGACGAGCAGCCGAACAGCAGCTCCACCCCCTCCGCCTCCACGAAACGGGTCATCGCGCCCCAGGCGGCGCGGATCACCTCGGGGTCGCGGACGCCGGGGGCCATGCAGAAGCGGCCCATCTCCACCATCGGCGAGGGATAGTCGGCCAGCGCCGACAGCTCGTAATACTGCGCGGAATAGGAGCGCCCGATCTCCGCCCCGCCGGCGAGCCGCATCAGGCGGAAGCAGCACAGAAGCTCGCCCGAGCGCGCGTCCTCGACCAGCGCGTGCCAGCAGAGGTCGTCGAAGGCGTCGCGGTCCAGCCCCTCGGCCCGGTCGCCGGTCAGCGCCGCGCCGGGACGGGCGGCGATGAAGGCCCGAAAGCGCAGACGCTGGGCGGCGATCACGTCCTCGGGATCGCGGGTGAAGCGGACCGTGTGGCGGCCCCGGTTGATCGCGCGCATATGAGGCTCCAAGTCTGGTCGTTCCGCATTACATAGTGCGGCAGGCGTGACGCGGATATGACGCGCCCGCGACGCGACCGAGACTTTTTCGAAGGGAGCCCGACATGACGGACGAAGCCCGGACGATGGACAAAGTGGTGAAGACGGACGCCGAATGGCAGGCGCAGCTGTCGGAGCTGGCCTTCAAGGTGACGCGCAAGAAGGGGACGGAGCGGGCCGGGACCCACGACGATTTCCCGAAAGTCGCCGGGGAATTCCGCTGCGTGTGCTGCGACGCGCCCCTGTTCGAGCAGGGCGCCAAGTTCGAGAGCGGCACCGGCTGGCCCAGCTTCTTCGCGCCCCTGTCGGAGCAGGCGGTGGCGCTGCACGAAGACCGCTCGTGGTTCATGCGCCGGACCGAGGTGCTGTGCGCGCGCTGCGACGCGCATCTGGGCCATGTCTTCCCCGATGGCCCGGCCCCGACCGGCCTGCGCTATTGCATGAACGGCGTGGCGCTGAAGTTCGACCCCACGAACTGACCGGGGGGCTTCCCCCCCGCGCGCCACGGGTCAGGCGATGGCGGTGAAGATGCGGGCGGCGCCGGTCAGCGTGGCGGCGCGGCCTTCGAACATGCCGCGCAGCCGGTCATGGACCGCGGCGATCCGCTCCTCGGATGCTTCGGCGAGGCGGGAGGCGACGGGGCCGTTGCGCAGGATGAACCCGGCCGCGTCGCCCGCCGGATCTTCGGAGTCCTGCGGGGCCATCGGCATCGGCACGTCGATGTCGCGCCAGGCGATGCTGCGCCAGCCAGCCTCGGCCAGCCAGCCCGCGACCTGTTCGGGATCCGCCCAGCCGAAGGGGCCCGGGGCGCCGGGGGCGGCCTTCTGCGGGGCGGGCAGATCCTCGAGCAGGTCGGCGCACAGGGTCAGGGGCTCGCGCACCCAGGCGTTTTCGCCAGGTCCCCTCCAGGCGACGCAGACCAGCGGCGCGGCGTGGCGCATCCGCGCGCGCAGCGTGGCCCAGGCCGGCGGGGCCGGGTCGAAGAACATGCAGCCGAAGCGGGAGAAGAGCGCGCCGAAGGGTCCGGGCGGCGGGGCGGCGCCGGCGTCCGCCTCCACGAAGCGGGCGGCGCCGGCCATCGGCCCGGCCTCGGCCGCGCGCGCGGCGGCGAGGGTCACGAGGTCGGGCGAGATGTCGACGCCCACCGCATCCGCCCCGCGCCGGGCGAGCGCGCGGGTGGTGGCCCCGGCGCCGCAGCCCAGATCGAGCACCGGCAGCCGCTCGAGCCCATGCGCCCCCACCGCGTCGGCGAGGGTGGCGAGCGCCTCGGCCCCGAACCCGCCGAGCGCGCGATCCTGCATCTCGGCCCTTGCGGCCCATTTCGCGCCCAGGTGGCCGCGCCATTCGTCGGCTGTCGTCATCGGTCGCTCTCCTTGCCTCGGGCCGGGTCGGGCGAGCTGGATGGAACGCGCCGCGGCCCTACAGATCGCGAAGCGGGCGGCAGGGGTCAAGGCATTGCGGACCGGGGAGCTGCGGCGTCATCGGCGCCCGGGGCGCTGCACGGCGCCGTCAATGGACGGGAAACCGGACGGGTGCTAACGAGTCCCGATGCGCACAGTATCCTCCCAGGCCGATCCTGCCCTTCCCGACGCCCCCCGCGAGGTTTCCGGCGACGCCGCGCTGCGCGACGCCTTCGCGCGGGTGGAGAGCTGGGTGTTCGACCTCGACAACACCCTCTACCCGCCGCATGAGCGGCTGTTCGACCAGATCGAGGCGAAGATCGCCGCCTATGTGATCCGCGAACTGGGCGTGGACGATGCGGAGGCCGCCCGCCTGCGCCGCGCCTACTGGCACGATCACGGCACCACGCTGGCGGGGCTGATGATCCATCACGGCATCGACCCGGATCCGTTCCTGGACGAGGTGCACGACATCTCCTTCGCGCCGCTGAGCGTCAATGCGGGGCTCGCGGCGGCGATCGCGGCGCTGCCGGGGCGCAAGATCGTCTACACCAACGGCACCGCGCCCTATGCGCGCAAGGTGGCGGCGGCGCTGGGGCTCGACGGGCTCTTCGAGGCGTTCTACGGCGTGGACGACGCCTTCTACACGCCCAAGCCGCAGCCGGCGGCCTATACGCGGATTTTCGGCGCGGACGGGCTGGACCCGAGGCGCGCCGCGATGTTCGAGGATGATCCCCGCAACCTGGAGGCCCCGTTCCGGCTGGGGCTGGAGACGGTGTGGGTGACCCCGGACACGGCGCTTCCGACGCCGCCGCATGTGCTGCACCGGACCACGGACCTCACGGGCTTTCTGCGCCGGCTGATCTGAGATCCGGGCGCCTGCGCAAGGCGCGGGCTCCGCGCGCTTCGCGGGCAGGCGCGGCGGGCAGGCGCAGCGGGGGCGCCCGGTCTCCCGCGACACCGGCGCGCGCCCGCCGGGCCGCGACGCCGCGTTGCCAGCGGGGGCCGCACGCCCCATCTTCATGGCCATGGACCGCATCGACACAGACATCCTGATCGTGGGCGGAGGGGCCGCCGGCCTCGCCGCCACATGCCTCTTCGCCGCGGAGGGGTTCGACGTCGCCTGCGTCGACGCCGCCCCGCCGGTCACCGACGCCGCCGCGCCCGGGGCCGATCTGCGCACCACCGCGCTGATGACCCCCTCGGTCGAGGCTCTGACCCGGGCCGGCGCCTGGGCGCATCTCGCGCCCCACGCCGCCCCGCTCGCCACCATGCGCCTCGTCGACGCCGGCGGGCCGGAGGCGACGCCGACCCCGCGCGAGACCGCCGATTTCGTGGCGGCCGAGATGCAGCCCGAGCCCTTCGGCTGGAACCTGCCCAACACGCGCCTGCGCGAAGGGCTGCTCGCCCGCATCGCCGAGCTGCCCCGCGCCCGCCTGCGCGCGCCTGCGAGCCTCGCGGCCCTCACCCTGCGCGAGGCCGGGGCCATCGCGCGGCTTGCAGAGCCCGAGGGCCCCGGCGCCCAGGTCCGCGCCCGGCTGGTGGTCGCCGCGGACGGGCGCGATTCCGCCGCCCGCGACATGGCCGGGCTGACCGCAAGGCGCTGGAGCTACGCGCAAAAGGCGCTGGTCTTCGCCGTCTCCCATCCCGAACCGCATGGCGACGTCTCGACCGAGATCCACCGCACCGGGGGGCCGTTCACCCTCGTCCCCCTGCCCGACGCGGGCGACGGGACGCACCGGTCCTCGGTGGTGTGGATGGAGACGGGGCCGAAGGCGGTGGCGCTGGCGGCGCAGGCCCGCGACGATGCGGAGGGGTTCGGCCGGGCGCTCAACCTGCGCGCCTGCGGGGCGCTGGGCGGGTTGACGCCGGCCTCGCCGATGGCGGTGTGGCCGATCGTGGCGCAGCTCGCCCCCCGGCTCGACGGGCCGCGGACCGCGCTGATCGCCGAGGCCGCGCATGTGATCCCGCCGATCGGGGCGCAGGGGCTGAACATGTCGGTGGCCGACGCCGGCGCGCTCGCGCGCATCGCCGGCGAGGCGCTGCGGGCCGGCGGCGACCCGGGCGCGCCCGACACGCTGGCGCGGTATCACCGGGCGCGATGGCCGGAGATGGCGGCGCGGGTGGCGGGGATCGACGCGCTCAACCGGGCCGCGATGGCCGAAAGTCAGGTGCTGCGGGACCTGCGCCGCATGGGCCTGCGCCTCGCGCATGACGCGGCGCCGGTGCGGCGCGCCGCGATGCGGATGGGGATGGGCGCGAAGACCTGAGGGGGGCGGCGGGCGTGCGCCCGCCCTACGCCACGCAGGTAGGGCGGGTGCAAACCCGCCGTCCCCCGCCCCCCGCTCAGAACACCCGTTCGTGCACGATCCGGTCGAGATACTCGCCATAACCGGACTTCTTCAGCGGCGCGGCGAGCGCCAGCAGCTGTTCGGTCGAGATCCAGCCCTGGCGCCAGGCGATCTCCTCGGGGCAGCTGACCTTCAGACCCTGCCGCTCCTCGATCGTCTCCACATAGGCGCCGGCCTGCATCAGCGATTTATGGGTCCCGGTGTCGAGCCAGGCGTAGCCGCGGCCCATCATCTCCACATAGAGATCGCCGCGGGCGAGATAGGCCTTGTTGACGTCGGTGATCTCCAGCTCGCCGCGGGGCGAGGGCGCGATGCCGGCGGCGATGTCGAGCACGTCGTTGTCGTAGAAATAGAGGCCGGTGACGGCGTAGTTCGACTTGGGCGCGACGGGCTTCTCCTCGATGTCGAGGGCCAGACCGTCCTCGTTGAAATGCACCACGCCGTAGCGCTCGGGATCCGAGACGCGGTAGCCGAAGATGGTGGCGCCGGTCTTGCGGGCGGAGGCGGCGCGCAGCAGATCGGCGAAGCCGTGGCCGTAGAAGATGTTGTCGCCGAGCACGAGCGCCACGTTGTCGTCGCCCACGAAGTCGCGCCCGATGATGAAGGCCTGCGCCAGTCCGTCGGGGGAGGGCTGGGCGGCGTAGCTGATCGACATGCCCCAGCCGGAGCCGTCGCCGAGCAGGCGGCGGAACGGCTCCGCGTCATGCGGCGTGGTGATGATCAGCACCTCGCGGATGCCGGCGAGCATCAGCACCGACAGCGGATAGTAGATCATCGGCTTGTCATAGACCGGCAGCAGCTGCTTGGAGACGCCGACCGTCACCGGATGCAGCCGCGTGCCCGAGCCGCCGGCGAGAATGATGCCCTTCATGGGGTGTCCTTTCAGGCGGATTTCAGAAGGTCGAGCACCCGGCCCAGCGCCTCGGGCCAGGGGCGGGTGGGTACGCCGAACTCGGCCTCGAACTTCGAGCAGTCCATGGCGGAGTTGGCGGGCCGCGCCGCGGGGGTCGGGTAGTCGGAGGACGGGATATGGGCGACGTCGGGGGCGGAGGGGATCATGGAGCGGGCGAGGGCGCCTTCGAAGATCGCTTCGGCGAAACCGGCCCAATGGGTGGTTCCGGCCCCGGAATAGTGGAAGACGCCCCAGGCGGGGTCGCCCTCGGGCGCGGTCGCCAGACGCGGCGCGATGGCGAGCAGCGCTTCCGCGAGGTCGATGGCGGAGGTCGGTTTTCCGCGCTGGTCGGCGACGACGGTCAGGCGTTCGCGGTCGGCGAGACGCAGCATGGTCTTCACGAAATTCGCGCCGAAATCGCAGTAGACCCAGGCCGTGCGGATCACGCAGGCGCGGGGGTTCGCTTCCATCACCAGCCGCTCGCCCGCCAGCTTGGTACGGCCGTAGGCGCCCAAAGGCGAGACGGGGTCGGTTTCCACCCATTCCCCCGCCTTGTCGCCGGGAAACACGTAATCGGTGGAGATCTGGATGATCCCGGCCCCGACTTTCGCGGCGCCGCGGGCCAGCGCCTCGGCCCCCGTCGCGTTGATGGCGTAGGCGAGGGCCTCCTCGCTTTCGGCCTTGTCCACCGCGGTATGGGCGGCGGCGTTGATGACCAGCGACGGGCGCGCGGCGATCACCGCCGCCTCGGCCTCTTCGGGCCGGGTCAGGTCGACCCGGTCGAGGCCAAGCGCGGTCAGCGTCGGGTCGGCGCGCAGCAGGCACTCCGAAAGCTGGCCCTGACGCCCGATGACCAGAATGCTCATGTCGCGCCCCCCAGCCGCTTGCCGTCATAGGTTTTCGCGCGGATCGCCCGCCACCAGGGCTCGTTATCCATGAACCAGGCGAGCGTCCGGTCCATGCCGGTCTCGAACGTCTCCTGCGGGGTCCAGCCGAGCTCGTCGCGGATGCGGGTCGGATCGATGGCGTAGCGCAGGTCGTGGCCGGGGCGGTCGGTGACGAACGCGATCAGGTCCTCATGCGGGCCGGCCTTCGGAAACCGGTCGTCCATCCAGGCGCAGATGAAGCGGACCACGTCGATATTGGTCTTCTCGGCATTGCCGCCGATGTTGTAGCTGCGCCCGTTGCGGCCCTTTTCCAGCACGGTGAGCAGCGCGCGGGCGTGATCCTCCACATGCAGCCAGTCGCGGATGTTCTCGCCCCGCCCGTAGACCGGCAGCGGTTTGCGGTCGCGGGCGTTGAGCGCCACCACCGGGATCAGCTTTTCGGGGAACTGCCAGAGGCCGTAATTGTTCGAGCAGTTGGTGGTGACCACCGGCAGCCCGTAGGTCTCGTGCCACGCCCGCACCAGATGGTCCGACCCGGCCTTGGAGGCGGAATAGGGCGAATTCGGCGCGTAGGGCGTCGTCTCCGAAAACGGCGCGTCGTCGGGGCCAAGCGTGCCGTAGACCTCGTCGGTCGAGATATGGTGGAAGCGGAAGGCGGATTTGCGCGCGCCAGGCAGGCGGGTCCAGTAATCGCGCGCCGCCTCGAGCAGGGTGAAGGTGCCGGTGACATTGGTGGCGATGAAGGCCGCGGGTCCGTCGATGGAGCGGTCCACGTGGGACTCGGCCGCCAGATGCATCACCGCGTCGGGCTGGTGGGTGGCGAAGACCGCGGCCATCGCCCCGGCATCCGCGATATCGGCCTGGACCAGCGTGTAGGCGGGGTGGTCGGCGCAATCCTCCAGCGCCTCGGGCGTCGCGGCGTAGGTCAGCTTGTCGACATTGACCACGGAAAGCCCGCGGTCGCGCATCGCGTGACGAATGGTGGCGGAGCCGATGAAGCCCGCGCCTCCGGTGACCAGCAGTTTCATGGGCGGCTCCGGCTCATCTTCGGGCGATCAGGCGTAGGTGAAGGGCGAGGCCCAGTCGGCGAGTTTCGGCTGGGCGGCGTCCTTGGCGGACAGGACGGGGGCGGAGACCCCGGCCTCGGCCAGCGGCCAGTCGATGGCGAGCGTCGGGTCGTCCCAGGCGACGCCGCCGTCGGCGGCCGCATCGTACCAGCCGTCGACCTTGTACTGGACCTCGGCGTTCGGGGTCAGGGTGAGAAACCCGTGCAGGAAGCCGCGGGGGACCAGCAGCTGGGCGCCCTCCTCGGCGTCCAGGTGCACGCCGCGCCACTGGCCGTAGGTGGGCGAGCCGACCCGCACATCCGCCGCCACGTCCCAGATCGCGCCCGCGGTGCAGCGCACCAGCTTCGCCTGGGCCGAGGGGGGCGCCTGGTAGTGCAGTCCGCGCAGCGTGCCGGGCTGGGCGGACATCGAGTGGTTGTCCTGGCAGAAGTCGGTCGTCAGCCCGGCGGCCTCCATGGCGCGCGCGCTCCAGGTCTCGCGGAACCAGCCGCGATGGTCGCCATGGCGCGCAGGCGTGATCAGGGTCAGCCCCGGAAGGTCGAGCGCTTCGAATGTCATGCAGTCCCCCGTCGGACGCGGGGCGGCCCATGTTAGGCGCGCCCCCCAGCGCGCAGAAGGGCCAAGCCGGGCCCCGAGGTCAAGGGCGGGGGCCGGCCTGACGGGCGACAGCGGCGAAATAGCCGGGCGGGGCGCAGGTTGCCGGCGCGCCCGGGGGGATCAGTCGCCCAGCGCCACGCCCTCGCGCCGCGGGTCGGCGCCGCCCTGCAGGCCATCGCCCAGCGCGATGGCGTGCAGGCCCGAGGTCTGGGGGCCGGTCCGGATCGGGTAGCCCATCGCCTCGAGCGCGGGGGCGAGCGTCTCGGCGGTCGTGCCCGCCTCCAGCTCGAATTTTCCGAAGCGATTGAGCAGATGCGGCGCGGCCACCGCCTGCTGCACGTCCATCCCCCAGTCGATCCGCGCGATGATCGCCTGAAGCACATAGCCGATGATGCTGCTGCCGCCCGGGGAGCCGATGACCAGCGCCGGCGCCCCGTCGCGCATCACGATGGTCGGGGCCATGGAGGAGCGGGGACGCTTGCCCGGCTCGACCCGGTTGGCGATGGGGCGGCCGTCGTCGTCACGGGTGGCGAAGGAGAAGTCGGTGAGCTCGTTGTTCAGGAGGAACCCGTCCGGGGTCATCAGGCGCGAGCCGAAGCCGTTTTCGATGGTGGTGGTCATCGAAAGCGCGTTGCCGAAGCCGTCGACGATGGAGATGTGGGAGGTCGAGGGCAGCTCGATCGCGATGTCGTCGCCCTGCGCATGGTCCCAGCCGGGATTGCCGGGGGCGACGTCGTCCAGCGCGCGGTCGCGGTCGAGCAGCTTCGCGCGCTCCGCCAGATAGACGTCGTCGATCAGGCCGGCGGGCATCGGCACGTAGTCCACATCGGCCATGAACCGTCCCCGGTCGGCGAAGGCGAGGCGGGAGGCGTCGCCGATCAGGCGCCACGCCTCCGCGCTGTCGGGGCCCAGCGCCGCCAGGTCATGACCGCGCAGCATCCCCAGCGCCTGGCCGACGGTCAGCGCGCCCGACGACGGCGGGCCCATGCCGCAGACCTGATTCCCGCGGTAGTCGACGCAGACCGGCGGCCGCTCGACCACGCGGTAGAGGGTCAGGTCGATGGGGGCGAGCCCGCCCGGATTGGCCGCGCCCTGCACGGTGGCGACGATGTTGGCGGCGATTTCGCCGGAATAGAACGCATCCGCCCCGCCCAGCGCGATGCGGCCGAGCGTGCGGGCGTAGGCGGGGTTCTTCAGCGTGGCGCCGGGTTGGATCGGGGCGCCCTCGGGCAGGAAATAGGCGGCGGTGGCGGGGATTTTCGAGAGCCGCTCGGCGTCTTCGGCGACCGCCCCGGCGAGGCGGGGGGAAACCTCGAACCCCTGCTCGGCGAGGCGGACCGCGTCCTCGAAAAGGCCGGACCAGTCGCGCCGGCCCCAGCGGGCCTGCGCCTCCTCCATCAGGCGGGGGGTTCCGGGGGTCCCGACCGACAGCCCGCCGACCACCGCGTCGAAGAATTTCAGCGGCTGGCCGTCGGGGCCGAGGAGCAGTTTCGGCCGGGCGGCGAGCGGCGCGGTCTCGCGCCCGTCGAGCGTGGTGAGCGCGCCGGAGGCCGCGTCGAACCACACCAGAAACGCCCCGCCGCCGAGGCCGGAGGATTGCGGCTCCACCAGTCCCAGCACCGCCTGCACCGCGACCATGGCGTCGGCCGCCGTGCCGCCGGAGCGCAGCACCCGCAGCCCGGCCTGCGCGGCGAGGGGGTGGGCGGCGACCACCATCTGACGCTCCGCCCGCACCGGACGCCCTTGGGCCTTCGCGGCGAGCGCGGCGGCGAGCTGCGGGTCGGGCGCGGCGGCCTGCGGGTCGGGCAACGAGGTCGCCCCCTCCGGCGCGACGGCGTCGGCGGCGGACTGGGCCTCCGCCCCGGCCCAGGGGACGAGGCAGAGGGCCAGGGTCAGGACGATCAGCAGCCGATGCATGGCGGTCTCCCTTCGCGATACCGCCCGAGCCTGCCGCAACCGGGCCGCGGATGACAGGGGGCGAGCGCCGCGCCCCCATGGCCAAACCGGCCGCGCGGACCACATAGTGCCGCAAGCGCCGCGCCCGTGAACGGGGCCGCGCCGCATCGAAAAGTTCAGGGAGACGGTGATGACCCTCGCACGCTCGGCCCTTCTGGCGCTGACCCTTCCGGCGCTGCTCGCGGGCTGCACCGGCATGCCCGACGGCGTGACGCCCGTGCAGCCGTTCGACGCCGCGCGCTATGTGGGCGAGTGGCACGAGGTCATGCGCCTCGATCACAGCTTCGAGCGCGGGCTGACCAACGTCACCGCCACCTACGCGCTGAGGCCCGACGGGACGGTGAGCGTGGTCAATCGCGGCTTCGACCCTGAGGAATGCGAATGGAGCGACGTGGAGGGCACGGCGAAGTTCCAGGGCGCGCCGGATGTGGCGAGCCTGTCGGTGACCTTCTTCTGGCCCTTCGCGGGCGGCTACCACGTCTTCGCGCTGGACCAGGCGGATTACGGCTGGGCGATGGTCTCCGGCCCCAACCATGACTACCTGTGGATCCTCGCGCGCCGCCCGGATCTGGACCCGGAGATCCGCGGGCGGCTGGTGGCCCAGGCGAAGGCCGCCGGCTTCCCGGTCGAGGAGCTGATCCTCGTCGACCACGAAGCGCCCGGCTGCGTCCCCGCCGCCTGATCCCGCCCCAGAGGAGCCCCGCGATGACCCCCGCCATGACCCGAGCCGTCGCCGTGATCGACGATTTCAGCCTGCCCGCGCCCCAGGCCAGCAACGGGGCGGCGTGGGAGCGGGTGTCCGACCAGGTGATGGGCGGCGTCTCAAGCGGAGATCTGCGGGGCGAGGTGATCGAGGGCCGCCGCGCGATCCGGTTGCAGGGGGACGTCAGCCTCGAGAACGACGGCGGGTTCCTGCAGATGGCGCTCGACCTCGCGCCCGGCGGCGGGCCGGTGGATGCGCGCGGCTGGACGGGGCTGGAGATCGACGTCTTCGGCAACGGCGCGCGCTACAACATCCACCTGCGCACCGCGGATGTGCAACGGCCCTGGCAGTCCTGGCGCGTCGATTTTCCGACCGAGGCCGCCTGGCGCACCCATCGCCTGCCCTTCGCGGGGTTCGAGGCGCATCGCATCGACGCGCCCTTCGACCTCGGGACCCTGCGCCGGGTGGGGGTCGTCGCCATCGGCCGGGCCTTCCATGCCGACGTCGCGGTCGGGGGGCTGCGCTTCTACGCCTGACCCGTATTTCCCGGGCCGACCCTGTCCCCCGCGCCGGCGCGGAACGGAAACGGGCCGCCCCCGGCAAGGGGCGGCCCGTGACGTTCGACCCCGAAGGGCGCGGCCGGCTCAGAACTCCAGCGACAGGTCCCGGTGGTTGGACTCGCAGGCCGCCACCGACAGCGCCACGTCGCGCGGCATCCGGTCCAGCGCCCGCACGCCGACGGAATTGCCGATCCCGTCCACATAGGCCTGCAGCCCGGGCGCGAGCTCGGTCCCGGCGCGGGACCGCCAGGCGAGCTCCGCGTCCAGCGCCGCGATCGCCTCGTCCATCCCCGCGCGGGCCGCCGCCTCGTCGGGATTGTCCGAGCGCAGGGCGCTGCGGGCCGCATTGACGCCCGAGCGCACGTCCGAAGCGCCGTCGATGGTCCCGACGGCCGAGCGCAGCTCGCTCACCGGCTCCACCAGCTCCGCCGCCGGCGCCTGACCGATGCGGTCGCGGAACGCCTCCAGCGCCGGGCGGAGGTCGCGCAGCGCGTCAGAGGCGCGGATCAGCTTCAGCGTCTCCAGCGCGGCCGCCGCGCTCTCCTCCCCCGCCCGCCGATACTGCCGGCGCAGGTTCTGCTCGACCTTGTTGACGTCGGAGAAGGTCTTGTAGGCGGCGTCCCAGGCCTCGGGGATCTCGGCCCGCAGCGCATCGGCCTCCAGCCTCAGGGTCTCGATCCGCTCGGCCTTGCGGGCCTTTTCGGCCTCGACCCGCGGGCCGTCGCCGAGCGTGCGGTTGATCGAGGTCTGCAGCTCCTCGATCTCCGCCTCGTCGCGGCGGATGTCGCGCTCCAGCATGCGCACCCGGTCATGCAGCGGCTGATAGCCCACCGCGGCCCGGTCCACCTCGGCCGCCGCGACGCCCGCCTGCGGCAGCAGAGCCAGCGCGCTTTCGGCGCTGTCGAAGCTCGCCTTCAGGTCCTTGGCCACCCCGGCCGGCACGTAGGACATGTCGAGCCGCCGCGCGTCCCCGATGACCGAGGCGATGGCCGCGCCGTCCGACTGGATCCGCGCCAGCGAATAATCCTCGAGGCAGAGCTGAAGGCGCGGGTTGCGGGGCGGCGGCGCGGTCTCGGCCGTCAGTCCGACCCGGTTGGGCAGGTAATTCACCAGCGGCGGATAGAGGCCCACGATCAGCAGCGCGAACAGCTGCAGCGAGATGAAGGCCACCACGCCCTTGTAGATGTCGGTGGTCCTGACCGAGGGCGGGGCGACGCCGCGCAGATAGAACAGCGCGAAGCCGAAGGGCGGCGTCAGGAACGAGGTCTGGATGTTGAGCCCGATCATCACGCCGAGCCAGACCGCGGTGATGTTCGCGGTCGGATCGGCGAGCAGGATGGGGGCCACGATCGGCACCACGACCACCGCGATCTCGATGAAGTCGAGGAAGAAGCCGAGGAAGAAAATCACCGCCATGACGATGATGAACTGCGTCCAGAATCCGCCGGGCAGCCCCTGCAGGAAGTGACGCACGAGCTCCTCGCCGCCGAAGGCGCGGAACGCGGCCGTCAGCACCGCCGCGCCGAGCAGGATGATGAACACCAGCGAGGTGGTCTTGGCCGTCTCCAGCATCACGCCCTGCAGCGTGTCCTCGATCTTCATCACCCGCACGGCCGACCAGACCAGCGAGATCAGCAGCGTCGCCGAGGCGATCAGCGCGAGGTAGAGCCCGGTCTGGTCGTCGTTCGGCCCCAACGCCTTGATGTTGAGCGACCAGTTGTTGCCGATCAGGTAGAGCGCGATCAGCGACGCGACCGCGATCAGCGCCGGGGTGTAGGCCCCCGGTTCATCCTCGCGCAGACGGTAGCCCGCCATGATCAGCGCGCCCGCGGCCCCGATGGCGCCCGCCTGGTTCACCGTGGCCACGCCCGCGATGATCGAGCCGAGCACCAGGAAGATCAGCGCCAGCGGCGGCACGAGGATCAGCAGGGTGCGGCCCCAGAACCGCGCGTCGCGCTCGCCCTCGAAGGCCACCGCCGGCGCCAGCTTCGGGCGCAGGATGGCGATGATCAGGATGAAGGCCATGTAGAGGCCGACGAGCAGCATCCCCGGCACGAAGGCGCCGAGGAACATCTCGCCCGCCGACGTGCCCGAGACGTCGAGCTCCGACGGCATCGAGATCTCGCCGGTCGCGGCCTTGTAGAGCGCCTTGCGGGCGTTCGAGGCCTGGTCGGTGGCGGACGCCAGCTGGTCGGCCAGGATGATCAGCACGATCGAGGGCGGAATGATCTGCCCCAGCGTGCCCGAGGCGGCGATGGTCCCCGTCGCCAGCGGCTTCGAATAGCCGTTGCGCATCATGGCGGGGAGCGAGATCAGGCCCATGGCCACCACCGTCGCGCCGACGATGCCGGTGGTCGCCGCCAGCAGCGCGCCGACGAACACCACCGAAATGCCCAAGCCCCCCGGGATCGGCCCGAAGAGCTGGGCCATCGCGACCAGCAGATCCTCGGCGATCTTGGAGCGCTGCAGCATGATGCCCATGAAGATGAACAGCGGAATCGCGATCAGCGTGTCGCGTTCGACCTCCCAATAGACCCCGCGGAGGTTGGTGACCCCCGCCGAGAGCCATTGCGACGGTCCGCCCACCGCGAAATAGGCGTCGGTCGAGCCTTCCAGCACATAGCCGGTGGCCGCCGCCGCCCCGATGGCGATGATCGCGGAGCCGGGCAGCGCGAAGGCCACCGGGAACCCGGACCCCAACGCGAACGCCATCAGCGCGATCAGCACGAAGATGAAGAGGACTTCCATGGTCTATCCTATCCTTCGCCCGGCTCAGGTGGCCGAGGCGCCTTCATGCTCGCGCCCGCCCGGATCGCCGCGGCGATCGGCGACGGCGTCGAGCAGCATCGCGCAGAACTGGATCAGCATGGTCATGGCGAAAATCGCCAGGAACCCGGCCATCAGATATTTGACGTACATGCCGAACCCGGTCTGGGTGACCTCGAAATTCAGCAGCGGCGCCATGATGATCGAGGTGCGGGACGTCATGCCCAGCGCCATGATCGTCCAGCACAGCACGCAGCCCAGCGCCAGCGCGCCGACCGCGTTGACCAGCCCCTTGGTGCGCGGCTTGAACCCCGCGTAGAACACGTCGACCCGCACATGCCCTTCCTCGAGCAGCGTATAGGCCGAGGCGAACAGGAACAGCGCCGCGTACCAGAACCGCACGAGATCTCCCATGAAGGCCTGCTCGTAGGCGAAGACGAAGCGCGACAGCACGATCAGCAGCTCCGCCGCCACGATCAGCAGCGCGAGCCAGGTGAAGCCCAGCGTGCGGGTGAAGAAAGCGGTCACGAAGCCCAGCGCCAGCAGCGGCAGATGCACCACCGGCCCGCGATAGAGCGGCCGGGCGAGGTCGTTGGCGAGGCTTTCGCCCACCAGCCCGGTCAGCATGTCCTCGACCCGCAGGAACGAGATCACGGCGTCGGCGATCCCGACATAGAGCACCGCGAAGAACGCGCCGCGCACCACCCACAGATTGAAATCGGTGATCCGGTCCGCATCCTCGCGCAGGCCGATCACCGGCGTGCGGAAGACGAACGCCGCCGCGGCGATCACGGCCGCCGGATACATCAGCATCAGCAGCCAGGCCCGGATGTCGGAGCTGCCCGACAACGCCTCGGTCGGGCCGGGCAGGCCGACGATCAGCGTCAGCCAGGTCTGTAACACGAAGGTTCCGAGGCAGAACAGGTTCGCCCAGGCGATGAACCGGAACAGCCGGTCCACCCCGTCATTGCCTCCGGCGCGTCCGAAGCGCCGGATGGGATCCGTGGCCGCGATCATCCGAACCTCCCCCCCTGAAAACGAATGACGGACGGGGGAGCCCCCCCGTCCGCGCGTGCAGTCAAGCGTGTCGCCGTCCGGCGCGCAACCCGCGCCGGACGAAGCGTGGGGATCAGACCCTGGGTCAGACCCCCAGAACGCGATTGCGCTGATTCACGAAGGACGCTTCGAAGCCCTTCATGTAGCCGCCGAGGCTGCGCAGGTTCGACTGGAACGACGCGTCGATGCGCGCCGCAACGTCCGAATGCGCCGCCGTCTCCTCGAACACCTCTTCCGCCGCCTCGCCGAAGCCATCGTAGGCATCTTCCGAGAAGCTGCGCAGCTGCACCCCGTGCTCGTCGACCAGACGCTTCAGGTACTCGCCGTTGAGCGCCGTCGACTCGTTGTAGGAATACGCGAATTCCTGCTCCGTCGCCGCTTTGATGATCGCCTGCTCGGTCTCGGTCAGCGACGCCCACCAGCCCGCGTTCATGCCCAGCGCCATGCCGCCGCCGGGCTCGTGCATGCCGTCGGTGTAGTAGTACTTCGCGGCGTCGTAGAACTTCATGAAGTAGTCGTTGTAGGGTCCGACCCACTCCGTCGCGTCGATCGCGCCCGAGACCAGCGACTCGTAGATCTGCCCGCCCGGCAGCGAGACCACCGAGACGCCCAGCTTCGACATCACCGAGCCGCCGAGGCCCGGAATGCGCATCTTGAGCCCCTTGAGATCGTCGACGGACTCGATCTCCTTGTTGAACCAGCCGCCGGCCTGCGTGCCCGTCGAACCCGCCGGCAGCGCCTTGACCCCGAACTGGCCCGAAAGCTCGTCCCAGAGCGCCTGACCGCCGCGGAACTGCAGCCAGGCGGCCCATTCCGGGTTGGTCATGCCGAACGGCACCGACGAGAAATACGAGAAGGCCGGATGCTTGCCGGCCCAGTAGTATTCCGCCGCCGAATAAGCCTGGGCGTTGCCCGAGGCGACCTCGTCGAAGGCGTCGAACGCCCCGACCCGCTCGCCGGCCGCGAAATACTGGGTCACGATCGCGCCGCCCGACAGCTGCGTGATCCGCTCCGCCAGCCGCTGGGCCGACATGCCGACGCCCGGGAAGTCCCGGGGCCAGGTGGAGACGATGATCATTTCCTTGCGGGCCTGCGCGATCGCCGGCGCGGCGAGCGACACGGCGGCCGCGCCGCCCAGCGCGGCGCCCCTGAGAAAATGGCGACGTTCCATGACGAACTCCCTCGGAAACGGATGGGGACGGGCGCGTCGCCCGAACCCCTGACGGCCGCGGAATTAACCGAGCCGCCCCCGCGTCACAATCGGGGGAAAGAGAGATTCCGAAGGAAAGCGTAGTATTCCGCGCAATTTTCCGGAAGTCGCGCCCGGGTCCGGGAAAATTCCGCAACGTCAATCTCCTGGATTGCCGCAAGGGCGCCCCACCCGTCGCCGCGCCCGACGAATCGGCGCATGGCAACCGGCGGCCACGCCCGACGCAGGATGGAAAACCGAGGCCGGTCTCGCGCATAGGCGGCTGACTTCGCCCCGCCGCGCCCATGGGTCCGCCCCATGTCCGCGCAATGCGCGGACCGGCCGGACCCGGGGACGCGGGCGCGGGGCGCCCTCCCTGAAAGTCGGAAATGCGGACCGGCCCGATGCCGTCCGCGCTGGCCGGCGCCCCGCGAGGCGCCGGCCGCTCAGACGCGGCTCAGAGGCCGAGCACCCGGTTGCGCTGGTTCACGAAGGTGACCTCGAAGTTCTTCATGAACGAGCCCAGTTCCCGCAGGCTGGCCTGGAACTCGTCGTTGATCTTCTTGGCCAGCGGCGAATGGTCCGCCGTCTCCTCGAAGACCTCGGCCGAGGCCTCGCCGAACCCGTCCCACACCTCGTCGGAGAACGCCCGGATCTGGACGCCGTGCTCGTTCACCAGCCGCTTGAGGTAGGCGCCGTTGTTGGCGTTGCACTCGTCGGCGCCGTTGCACAGCTCCTCCGTCGCGGCGGCCTGGATCATGGTCTTCTCGTAGTCGGTCAGCTCCGACCACCAGGCCGCGTTCATGCCCAGCGAGATGCCGCCGCCCGGCTCATGCATGCCGCCGGTGTAGTAGAACTTCGCGGCTTCGTAGAGCTTGAGGAAGTAGTCGTTCCACGGCCCCACCCACTCGGTCGCGTCGATGGCGCCGGAGACGAGGTTCTCATAGATCTGGCCGCCCGGCAGCGACACCGTCGACACGCCCAGCTTCGACATCACCGAACCGCCGAAGCCCGGGATGCGCATCTTGAGGCCCTTGAGATCGTCCGGCGTCTCGATCTCCTTGTTGAACCAGCCCCCGGCCTGGGTGCCGGTGGCGCCGCAGGGCAGGCACTTGAGGCCGAACTCGCCGCCGAGCTCATCCCAAAGCTGCTGGCCGCCCTTGTACTTGATCCAGGCGTTCCATTCGAGATTGGTCATCCCGAACGGCACCGAGGTGAAATAGGCCCAGCCCGGATGCTTGCCGGTCCAGTAATAGTCGGCGCCGATATAGGCCTGGGCGTTGCCCGAGGCGACTTCGTCGAAGCTGTCGAACGCGCCCACGCGCTCGCCGGCCGCGAAATACTGCGTGGTGATCCGCCCCTCGGTGATCTCGGTGATCCGGGCGGCGAGGCGCTGCGCGGACGTGCCCAGCCCGGGGAAATCCCGCGGCCAGGTGGAGACGATGATCATCTCCTTGCGGGTCTGCGCAATCGCAGGCGCGGCCAGACCGGCGGCGGCGACGCCGCCGATGGCGGCGCCCTTCAGAAACAGGCGTCTTTCCATGAGTCCCTCCCTGTGGAACGCGCCGTGCCGGGCTCCCCCCCGACGCAACGACTGAAAGGAATAGAACAGACGGAACCGGCTCCGACAATCGCATTTCGGACAAATTCGACGGACCGGCGGCGCCTACTTGCGAGTATGTCCTGCAGTTGTGGGATGATCGCCTTCTGTTAAGGCGCCCTTACTATAGGTTTCGCGACGGCGCCTGCCCGCGGCGTCGCGTCCTTGGCCCTCGGCGCGGCGGCGGAGTAACGGTTGGCGACCACCACGCAACCGCCGCAGGGGGACGGATGACGGTCCATCACATCATGCCCGATCACGAGCTGGGCGGGGGCGGCGTGATGATCGCCCGCCTCGTCGGCGCCTTCGCGGCGCGGGGAGCGGCGGGGGGGCATGTCGTCGTGCTGCCCGAGAACACCGAGCCGCGGCAGCGCGCGCTTTTCGCAGGCCTCCCGCACCGTTTCGGCGCGTTTCCGGGGCGCGGGTCGGTGGCGAAGATGGCGCGGGCCATCGCCGCCGGCGCCGCGAAGGGCGACGTGATCCACGCCCATGGCTCGCGCGCCGCGATGGCGGCGGCGCTGGCGGGCGCGGTCCGGCGGGATCTGCGGGTGGTCTACACGGTGCACGGCTTTCACGGGCTCGCCCAGCCCGGGCCGCTGGGGCTGCGCGCGAGGATCGAGCACGTTCTGGCCCGCCGGGTCGACGCCACCGCCTTCGTGTCGGAGGCCGACGCCGCGCTCGCCCGCGCCCATGGCCTGCGCCATCGCGGCCCGGCCGAGGTGATCGAGAACGGCATGACCATCCCCGTCCCCGACGCGGACGCGCCGCGCGACATCGACGTGCTCTTCGTCGGCCGGCTGGTCTACCAGAAATGGCCGGAGGCCTTCGTCGAGACGGTCGCCCTGATCCCCGGCGCCCCCAAGGTGGTGATGATCGGGGCCGGCGAACTGGCGCCCGTGATCGACGCGCGGGTGGCGGCGCTCGCCCTGCCCGACTTCGCGCGGCATGACGGCCTGCCGTCGGACGAGACGCTGGCCCTGATGCGGCGCGCGAAGATCGTGGCGATGACCTCGCGCTGGGAAGGCCTGCCGACCGTGGCGATCGAGGCCGCCATGTCCGGCGCCCTGCTCGCCGGCTTCGACATCCCCCCGACCCGCGGGATCCTGGGGGATGCCGCCGACGCCTGCCTGACCCCGGCGGACCCCGCCGCGCTGGCGGCCCGCCTGACGGCGCTGCTGGCCGACGACGCCGCCCGCAAGGCGCTGGCCGGCCCGCTGGAGGCCCGGACCCGCGCCCGCTTCGACGCGGGGCGCATGGCCGACCGCTACGCCGCGCTCTACGCCGGCCTGCCCACCCGCTGACCGGCCAAGCAGCGGCGGCGCTACTCGGCCGCCGCCGCCTGCTTCGCCGCCTCCTCGTCGCGCAGCTCCTTGCGGCTCAGCTTGCCGACCGGCGTTCGGGGCAGCGCGTCGCGGAATTCAAGCGCGCGGGGGATCTCGTGGCGGCCGAGCCGGTCCGCGAGAAACGCCTGCAAAGCCTCCAGCGTGAAGGGCGCCGCCCCCGCCTTGAGGGTCACGAAGGCCTTGGCGCTTTCCCCCCGATAGGCGTCCGACACCCCGATCACCGAGCATTCGGCGACGTCGGGATGCTCGTAGACCGCCTGCTCGATCATCTGCGGATAGACGTTGAAGCCGCCCGAGATGATCAGGTCCGACTTGCGGTCCACCAGGTAGAAGAACCCGTCCTCGTCCATCCGCCCCATGTCGCCGGTCAGGAACCAACCCTCGGCCCGGCTCGCCTCGGTCGCGTCCGGGCGGTTCCAGTAGCCCGGCGTGACCGACGCGCCGCGGATGGCGATTTCGCCGACCTCTCCGGGGGGCAGCACCCGGGTCGGCGCGCCATGGTCGACCACCCGGACCTCCATCCCCGGCAGAGGAATGCCGATGGTGCCCGGGCGGGCCGACTGCGCCCCTTCGGGGACCGAGGTGCCGGCCCCGCAGGTCTCGGTCATTCCCCAGCCGCCCAGCAGGGGGAGGCCTGCGCGGGACTCGAACCGCCGCCCGACCTCGACGGGCAGCGGCGCGCCGCCGGAGCCGGCGTTGGTCAGGCTGGAAATATCCCGCGTCTCCATCCCCGGATGCGCCGCCATGGCGATCCAGATGGTGGGGACGGCCGGAAAATAGGTGATCCTGTGGGTCTCGATGTCGTCGAAGGCCTGGTCGGGGTCGAAGCGCATGCGCAGCACGATCTTGCCGCCCGTCTCCGTGGTCCGCATCAGCACCACGGCCAGCGCGTAGATGTGGAAGAGGGGAAGCACGCAGAGGGTCGAGCCCTCCTCCGCCAGCGCCGGGTCCATCGCGGTCCAGGCGTTGAAGGACCGCACCGCGCCGACCAGATTGCGATGGGTCAGCATCGCCCCCTTGGGCAGGCCGGTGGTGCCGCCGGTGTATTGCAGCAGCGCCACATCGTCCGGCGCGCTGGTCTCCTCGGACCGCGTCTCCGGCGCGCCGGCCAGAAACGCCCCCGCATCCACCACGTCCGCCCGGTCCGGCAGGGGCGCGAGCGGGACCGGGAACGGCCCGAACGCCGCCTCGTCGCAGAGGATCACCTTGTCCACCACGCCCTCGTCGAGCATGCGCAGCGCCATCTTCACCAGATCCGGCAGGTTGATCGTCACCAGGATGCGGGACCCTGAATCCGTCGCCTTGTGGGCCAGCACCCGGAACGGGTCGAGCGCGGAGAGATGCGCGACCCGCCCCCCCGCCGCCAGCGCCCCGTAGAAGAAGAACGGATGCCAGAGCGTGTTGGGCAGATAGAGCGCCAGCGTGTCGCCCCGCCCGAACCCGTCCGCCTTCAGCGCGTTGGCCGCCTGCCAGGCGCGCCGGCCCAGCGCCTCATAGGTCAGGTCCGGCCCGCGATAGCTGATCGCCACGCGGTCGGCATAGCGCGTGACGGCGGCGGCGAAAGCCTGGGGCACGGTCTCGTCGGGGGTCGGAACCTCCCATCGCACGCCTTGGGGATAATGCGCCTCCCACGGGTGCGGGCGCCGCGCGGCGGCGGGTTCGGTCATCGGTTCTTCCTCCCGGGGTCGCCCGTTCTGCGCGGGTCGATCTGCATGGTTGCGGCCACGCTACGGACGGTCGGGGAGGCGCGTCAATAGGGGCCGGGACCGGGCGCCGCCGTCGCCGCGGCGCGGATGCCGGAGATGGTGGCGAAGGGCGAGATCGCCTCGACCGAGGCTTTGGCATGGATCACCACCGGGCCGTCATGGGCGAGGGCCGCGTCCACAGCCTCCGCCGCCTCCTCCGGCGTGGTGACGGTCAGGCCCAGCGCGCCGAAGGACCGTCCCCAGGCCGCGAAGTCGGGGTTCGAGAGCTGGGTGCCCGACACCCGGCCGGGGAACGCCTTCTCCTGATGCAGACGGATGGTGCCGTAAAACCCGTTGTCGGAGATGACGATGATCGGCGTCGCCCCCTGCGCCGCCGCGGTGGCGAGCTCGGACCCCGTCATCAGCACGCCGCCGTCGCCGCAGAAGCCGAACACCTTGCGCCCCGGATAGCGGAGCGACGCCGCGACCGCCGCCGGCACGCCGAGCCCCATCGCTCCGCCCGCCGCGCCCAGCGCCTGCGTGGTCCCGTCCCACGGCCATTCGGAGTGGATCCAGCCGGAGAAGTTGCCCGCATCCATGGTCAGGATCGCGTCCTTGGGGGCCTTCGCCGCCAGCGCCCGGATCATGTGGCCGAAGTCGAGCCCGTCGGGCCGGTCCTCCGGCGCCTTGTGGCGCATGTTGCGCGCCTTGGCGTTGACGCCCCTGGCCCATTCGGCGCGGGCGGGGGGAAGCTCGGCGTTGCGCTCGGCCAACGCCGCGAGGAAGGCCACCGGGTCGGCGGCGAGCCCCATCTCGGCCGCGATCACCTGCCCGATCACGCCGGCGTCGGCATGGACATGGATCAGCGGCTGGTCGGGAACCGGCGCCTTGGGGAAGGACCAGCCTTGGGTCGGCGTGTCGGCGAGCCGCGTGCCCACCGCGATCACCAGATCGGCCTTCTTCAGCGGCTCGATCACCGCGGGGGGCAGCTTGAAGCCGAGATGGCCGGCATAGAGCGGCGACTCGTTGTCGAAGATGTGCTGGTTCTTGAAAGTCAGCGCGACGGGGATGCCGTGCGCCTCGGCCGCACGGGCCAGCGCCTTGCGGCCCTCGTCCGAGCCGACGCCATGACCGGCGATGATCAGCGGCCGCTCGGCCTTGGCCAGCATCGCCATGGCGCGGTCGATGTCGGCCGAGGCGACGCCCGCCCGCGGGATCGGCATCGGGCCGATGACGGGGGCGATGGTGAATTCCTCCAGCATGTCCTCGGGCAGCACGATGATCGCGGGCCCGGGGGTCGGCGAACAGGCGGCCTGCACGGCGCGGGCGACGACCTCGGGCAGCTGGGAGGGGTCGTTCACCTCGCGCACGAACTTGGCCATGCCGCCGAACATCTGGACGTAGTCCACTTCCTGGAAGGCGCCGCGGCCCCGCTCCCATTTCGCGACCTGGCCCAGCAGCACCACCAGCGGCACGCCGTCCTGCTCGGCCAGGTGCACGGCGATGGAGATGTTCGTGGCCCCGGGCCCGCGCGACGCGGCGCAGAGGCCGGGCTTGCCGGTCAGTTTCGCGTCGGCGGCGGCCATCAGGCCGGCGCCGCCCTCATGCCGGCAGACCACCGTGTGGATGGTCGAGTCGGCCAGCGCGTCGAGAAAGCTCAGATAGCTCTCGCCCGGCACGCAGAACATGCGGTCGAAGCCCTGGGCCTCGAGACAGCGCGCCAGCAGATCAGCCGCGCGCATCCCACCCGGTTCGGTCATGTCGGTTCCTCCCGATGTCATCCCTTGCGGCCCATGCGGGGGGCGGAGGGGCGACAGGCCGCACGCCCCCGCGACCCCGGGCCGGATTGACCGGGATACTCGCGTCGGGAACGTTCCGCTGCAACCCGCCATCCGCGTCCCCCGCGGATATCCCTCAAGCCCCCTGCCCGCACGCGCGGCGCGCAGCCCGCCCGGCCCTGCCGGCGCGCGGCGGCCGCGGCGTCGGGCCCACCCGCGACGGAGCCCCGCGCCACATGCCGCACGACCACGCCTCGCCGACCCTCGATGCCGAATACGACCCGCTGGCCGCCGAGCCGCCCTATCCCTACCAGGAGCTGATCGGGTTCCGCATCGCCGAGTGGCGCGAGAATTTCGCGGCGGTCGATCTGGATGTGGCCGACAAGCACTTCAACCGGCACGGCATTCCGCATGGGGGGGTGATGGCGACGCTGCTCGACACCGCCTTCGGCTTCGCGTCCTGCTATTGCCCTTATCCGGGACGGGTGCGGCGGGCGATGACGCTGTCGCTGACCACCAACTACGTGGGCCAGCTGAAGGGCACGAAGATGCGCGCCACCGCCTGGGTGACCGGCGGCGGGCGGCGCAGCTTCTTCGCGGCGGGCAAGATCGAGGACGACACCGGCGCGCTCATCGCCACCGCCTCGGCCGCGATGCGCTGGCGGGGCAATGGCGGCGACCCGATGGGCGACCCGCTCGCGCATTGAGAGCCGCGCCGCGCGACGACGTGGGCGCCGGCGGCGCCGGGGCGCCCGCGCGGCCGGGCGACCGGGGCGCAGGTGGCGAGGGGCGCGGATGGCGAGGAGTGGGGGGAGGCGCGATCAACGCCAGAAGCGCTTCGCCTCGGCCAGCGCGTCCCACAGCAGACGGGCCTTCGCCCAATCGACCTCGGCCTGCGCCTCCAGGCGCCCCAGCATCCGGCCGGCGGCGCGCTGGGCTGCGGGGTCCGCCTCCGCCGGGGCGCCGGGCGCGGTCAGCACCGTCTCCACCATCGCCGCGTCATTGAGCGCGCCGAACACGTTCTGAAGCTTTTTCAAGGGCTTGCGGTAGGGGGCGACCGCCTCCGAGGCGTAGAGCGGCGCGAAGAAGTCCACGCCGTAGCGCAGCTTCTTCAACTCCTTGCGCAGGGTGTGGCGGGCCTCGATGTCCAGATCCTCCAACCCCTCGGCCGCCTTGCGCGCCTTCTTCCAGCGCCTGGCCAGACCCGCGGCGGCGGCGACCTCCACCGGCCGGGCAAGCAGCGCGGTCTGGCCGTGATCCTGCGGGCGCAGCCAGCCGCGCAGCTCCACGAAGGCCGAGAGATCGAGCAGGAACAGCCGCGTCTCGGGCGCCGCCAACGCCGCGCGCAGCGAGGCGCGCGCCGCCTCCCGCGGCGGAGCGAGAGCCGTGGCCAGCGCTTCCAGCCCCGCCGCATCGGCCCCGGGCGCGCGCGCGGCGCGGGGCAGCATCTCCTCGGCCAGCACGTCGAGGTCGCGCAGCCGCCCCGCCTCCCCCGCCAGCCGGCGCGCCTGGTCGTTGAGGCCGCGCATCGCCGGCCCGTCGAGCTCCGCCCGGAAAATCGCGAACAGGCTGCGCAGCCGCCGCAGCCCGACACGCAGCTGATGCGGCCCGCCGACCGCGTCGCCCGCCAGCACGCAGGCGACGTTGGCGTCGATCTGGCCGAGACAGTCGCGCAGCATCCGCGCCGCCGCGGCCTCCGCCGTCTCCTCCCGGACAAGGCGCGGGGGCGCCGCGTGGCGGGGGGCGGGGGGCGGGACCGCCGGCTCGCCTGCCGCCAGCGCATAACCGCGCGCCGATTTCGAGCGTTCCGAGAACCGCGCCGGGATCTTCGCGAACAGCCCTTGCGCCATAGCGTAAAGCGCCGCGGGATCGCCTGATTTCAGCTCCAGCTCCACCTCGCGCAGCGGCTCGCGCGCGCCGCCGGCGACGATTTCGCCCACGTCGATGGCGAGCTCCGCCGTCCCGCCGTCGAGCGCGAGATCCCGCGCGGTGCGTTCGATCAACGTCTCGAACACCGGCGACAGCGGCGCGTCTGCGATCGCGGCCTCCACCGCCGCGCGCAGGCCCGGATCGGCGATCAGCCCAAGATCCAGCCGCCCGCCCGGGGCCGGCGCCTCGTCCTCCTCCACCGCGAACAGGCCCGCGCCGACGCCGGAGCCGCGCTTGGCGGTCTGCACCCAGCCCCGCCCGACCTTGCGCAGCCTGAGCGCGATCCGGGCGCGGGCCAGCGCCTGATCGGGCGTATCGAAGTAGATCGAGCGCAAACGGGAACGCCGCGCCGGCCCCGTCGCCATCGCGCGCAAGGCGGAGGACCGGCGCAACGCCGCCTCGGCCGCTTCATCCAACAGGAATTTCAACTCGATCTCAGTCATGCGACACAAATATGACGTGCGCGTCGCCGCGACAAATGTCATATTTCACAACCCTGAGTTGCGTCGCCTAGCGCGCGGCGAGCGCGATCCACTCATCCTCCGAGATCACCTCGACCCCCAGCTCTTCCGCCTTCTTCAGCTTGGAGCCGGCGCCAGGGCCCGCGATCACCAGGTCGGTCCTGGCCGAGACCGAGCCGGAGACCTTCGCCCCCATCGCCTCCGCCCGGGCCTTGGCCTCGGCCCGGCTCATCTTCTCGAGCGTGCCGGTGAAAACCAGGGTCTTGCCGGCGACGGGGCTGTCCGAGCCGCGCGCTTCCGGCGGGATCGGGGTGAGATGGGCGCGGAGCCGGTCGATGGCGCCCCGCTCCTCCGCCCCCGCCAGCCCGTCGGACAGCGACAGCGCCAGGATCGGGCCGATGCCGTCGGCGTCGACCAGATGGCGCCAGGCGGCCTCGGCGCGGGCCACGATGTCGTTCGCATCCTCGGCGCGGGAGTCCGCCTCCAGCCGCAGGCGGGTCTCTTCCATCGCCGCGTCCCATGCCGCGGCGCGGACCTTGAGAATGGTGGCGCGGCGACCTTCCGCCTTCGCCGCCTGACGCTCCGCCGCCTCGGCCGCATCCGCGGCGCGATGCGCGAGCGCCGCGGGGCGGGCGGCGTCCAGCGCCCCGGTCAGCTCATCCCAATCGCCATAGAGCCGCGCCAGATCCAGCGCCGCGACCTCGCCGACATGGCGGATGCCGAGGCCGAAGATCAGGCGCTGCAGTTCGATCTTTTTGCGCCCCTCGATGGCGTTGAACAGGTTGCGGGCGCTGATCTCGCCGAACCCCTTGATGTCGGAGAGCGGGGTGGTCGAGAGCGTTCGCAGCGCCTCCGCCGCCGCATCCAGCGCGCCGTCGCCTTCCGGCAGCGCGATCCCCAACGGCGCGAGAAGCGCACGGTAGTCGTCGGCGACCGCCGCGCGCCTGTGCTCCGTCGCCTGCGCCGCGATGAACGCCGCCGCGTCGCCCAGCAACTTGCCCGTGGCATCGCGCGCCGGCAGCTCGAAAATATCCGCCGGTTCTGCGATCCAGTTGAGCGCGTGGAACAATTCCACCTGCTTCGCCCCCAGTCCCTCGATGTCGAAGGCGTTGCGGGACACGAAATGCTTCAGCCGCTCGACCCGCTGCGCCGGGCAGATGAGGCCCCCCGTGCAGCGTCGCGCCGCCTCTCCGGCTTCGCGCACGGCCGGCGAGCCGCAGGCCGGGCAGGTCTCCGGCGGGGTCCAGCGCACGGCCCCTTCCGGCCGGCGCGACACATCCACGTCCAGCACCTTGGGGATCACGTCGCCGGCGCGGTAGACGATGACCGTGTCGCCGACGCGCAGGTCCCGCCCCTCCCGGAGAGGCTCGCCGTCCGAGCCGAGGCCGGCGATGTAATCCTCATTGTGCAGCGTGGCGTTGGAGACGACGACGCCCCCCACCGTGACCGGGCGCAACCGCGCGACCGGGGACAGCGCGCCGGTGCGGCCGACCTGGATCTCGATATCCTCGAGCACGGTGATCGCGGTCTCGGCCGGGAACTTGTGGGCGATGGCCCAGCGCGGGGTGGCGGCGCGGAAGCCGAGCCGCTCCTGATAATCGAGCCGGTCGACCTTGTAGACGACGCCGTCGATATCGTAGCCGAGATTGGCGCGGGCGGCCTCGATATCGCGGTAGCGGGCCAGCGCCGCCTCCGGGGTCGCGACCCTTGCGGCATGGGGATTCACCTGGAATCCCAGCGCTTTGTATCGCTCCAGCACGCCCGACTGGGTGTCGGCCAGCGGGGCCGAGACCTCGCCCCAGGCATAGGCGAAGAAGCGCAGCGGGCGGGCGGCGCTGATGGTCGAATCGAGCTGGCGCAGGCTGCCTGCGGCGGCGTTGCGCGGGTTGGCGAAGGTTTTCGCCCCCGCCTCCGCCTGGCGGGCGTTGAGCGCGGCGAAATCGGCATGGGTCATGTAGACCTCGCCGCGGACCTCGAGGATTTCGGGCGCGTTTTCCAGCCGCTCGGGGATGTCTTCGACGGTGCGGGCGTTGGCGGTGACGTTTTCGCCGGATTCGCCGTCGCCGCGGGTCGCCGCCTCGATCAGCACGCCGTTCTCGTAGCGGAGCGACAGCGACAGGCCGTCGATCTTGGGCTCCGCCACCAGCGCCAGCTCCGCTCCCGCGTCGAGGCCGAGGAAGCGGCGCAGACCGATCACGAATTTCTCGACGTCCTCGTCGGAGAAGGCGTTGTTGAGCGACATCATCCGCACCCGGTGGCGGATGGTCCCGAATCCCTCGGACGGCGCGGCGCCGACCCGGTCGGAGGGGCTGTCTTCGCGTTTCAGATCGGGGAATCGCGCCTCGATGGCGCGGTTTCGACGCTTGAGCGCGTCATAGTCGGCGTCGGGCGCCAGCGGCGCGTCCGCCTGATGATAGGCGGCGTCGAGCCGGGCGGCGAGATCGGCCAGGCGGGCCAGTTCGGCCCGGGCCGCGGCCTCGTCCAGCTCATCGACCGGAAGCGCCGCATAGGCGCCCGCGTCGAGATCGGGCGCGTCGTCCCCCGCGGGGGCTCCGGTTGCGGACGGATCGGCATCCTGCACGTTGTCGGGCGGCATCGAATCCTCGCAGCTTGCTCGGGGCTCAATGTCCGACCGGCGATCCTTCCGTCAACCCGGAGCGCGCCGTCAGCCGCCCGTGGCGGCCAGCGGCTGGGCCATCGGCGTGGGATCGCGCAGCACATAGCCGCGGCCCCAGACCGTCTCGATGTAGTTCTCCCCGCCCGTCGCGCCCGAGAGCTTCTTGCGCAGCTTGCAGATGAACACGTCGATGATCTTCAGTTCAGGTTCGTCCATGCCGCCGTAGAGATGGTTCAGAAACATCTCCTTGGTCAGCGTGGTGCCCTTGCGCAGGGAAAGCAGCTCCAGGATCTGGTACTCCTTCCCCGTCAGGTGCACCGGGTGTCCGTCGACCTCGACGGTCTTGCCGTCGAGATTGACCTTGATCTTGCCGGTTTCGATGATCGACTGGGCATGCCCCTTCGAGCGGCGGACGATCGCGTGAATCCGTGCGATCAGCTCCTCCCGGTTGAAGGGCTTGGTCAGATAATCATCGGCCCCGAAGCCGAAGCCCTTGATCTTGTTGTCGGTATCGTCCAGCCCGGACAGGATCAGGATCGGCGTGTCGATCTTGGCGACACGCAGTTTCTTGAGCACGTCGTAGCCGGTCATGTCCGGAAGGTTCAGGTCCAGAAGGATCAGGTCGTAGTCGTAGAGCTTGGCGAGGTCGATCCCTTCCTCGCCAAGGTCGGTGGCGTATACGTTTAGGTTCGCGTTGCGGAGCATCAGTTCGATGCTCTGCGACGTGGCGGGATCATCCTCGATCAACAGGACGCGCATGAACGCTCCTCCGTGCAGGTTCCGGTTGCGTAGGCTCACCTTCCGTCACAAAGGTAAATCAATTGCTACCACCTTAACGCGAGTTAAGACAAACTTTCAACTTCTGGTGGAGCGATATCTCTGCAGCGCGGTCGTGCGCAGCGCGTTGATGCCATGCGACGACACCGCGGTCAGCCAGCCGTCCAGCTCCTCAGCCGACAGGTCCCAGGTCTCGCAGGCCTCCTCGACCGAGATCAGGCCGCCCTTGACCGCGGCCACCACGGCCGCCTTGCGCCGCGCCACCCAGCGACGGGTGGTCGGCGACGGCAAATCCTTGCGCGTGATGCGCGCGCCATCGGGCCCGACCACGGAAGTCGGGATTTCTCTCGCGTCAATACGCATAGCCTCACTCCACCACTGTTTCACTCACCCGGGGAGAACGCTATCCGCATGGGGTTTCGCGATGGTGAATCACCGGAAATCAAGGCGCCGCGGCCGCGGGACGCCTTGATGGCGCCCTGCCCCGCCCTTATGAAACGCAGGAGAAACGGAGGCTCCGATGGCTCTCGACCGCAACGTCGAATCACCTGCGGCCAACTCGCCGGGCCCAAACTCGCTGGGGCTCGCCAAGGGCCCGGCCGAGACGCGCGTGGTGGCCGCCATGTCGGGCGGCGTCGACAGCTCGGTGGTCGCGGCCATGCTGGCGCGGGAGGGCTACGACGTCATCGGCGTGACCCTGCAGCTCTACGATCACGGCGCGGCCCTGGCCCGGAAGGGCGCCTGCTGCGCCGGCCGCGACATTCATGACGCGCGCCGCGTGGCCGAGACCATGGGCTTCCCCCATTACGTGCTCGACTACGAATCGCGGTTCCGGGAGGCGGTGATCGACGACTTCGCCGATTCGTACCTCGCCGGCGCCACCCCGATTCCCTGCGTGCGCTGCAATGAGCGGGTGAAGTTCCGCGATCTGCTCGACACCGCGCGCGAGCTCGACGCCGACGTGATGGCCACCGGGCATTACGTGCGCCGGATCGACGGGGCTCACGGGCCGGAGCTGCACCGCGCCGCCGATCCCGCGCGCGACCAGTCCTATTTCCTGTTCGCCACCACGCGCGAGCAGCTCGCCCTGCTGCGATTCCCGCTGGGCGACCTCGGCTCCAAGGCCGAGACCCGGGCGCTGGCCGCGGAATTCGGGCTGGGCGTGGCCGACAAGCCCGACAGCCAGGACATCTGCTTCGTGCCCAATGGCGACTACGCCGCGGTGATCGAAAAGCTGCGCCCCGGCGCCGGCCAGCCCGGCGAGATCGTGCATCTCGACGGGCGGGTGCTGGGCGAGCATCAGGGCCTGATCCGCTACACGGTCGGCCAGCGCCGCGGCCTCGGCATCTCGGCGCCGGAGCCGCTGCACGTGATCCGGCTGGAGCCCGAGACCCGCCGCGTCATCGTCGGCCCGCGCGAGGCGCTGGGCCTGCGGCGGATCCCGCTCAACGAAATCAACTGGTTGGGCGACGGGGCGTTCGAGGACGCGCCGGAAGGCGGGTGGGAGATCGAGGCCCGCGTCCGCTCCACCCGCCCCTCGGCCCCGGCGCGGCTGCGGCCGCTGGGCGACGGACGGGCGGAGGTGGAGCTGGCGGCGGCGGAACAGGGCGTGGCCCCGGGACAGGCCTGCGTGTTCTACGCGCCCGAAGGCAGCCGCGTGCTGGGCGGCGGCTGGATCACCCGGGGCTGATCAGACGCTGGACGCGCTCAATGCGTCCAGGCGCCCTTGCGATCGTAGGAGAAATTGGAGCCGTAGCCGCGGGCGCGGATATTGGGCTTGCGTCCATGCGGCTCGGTCACCTGGGCGGCGATGCCGTGGCGGGCGGCGTACTCGACCGCGGCCTCCTTGGTGGGGAATTCGATCCGCACCTGGCCCTGCATGTCGCCGGAGCCGGTCCAGCCCATCAGCGGGTCGATCCGCTTGGCTTCGTCGGGCGCGAATTCCAGCACCCAATGCGTGGTGCGGGCGGTCCCCGACTGCATGGCGGTCTTCGCGGGCTTGTAGATTCGCGCGAACATGGCAGGTCTCCTCGGCCGGATCGCCCGGATATGGACCGGCGCGGGGCCGGCTGGCAAGCGCCGGGGCGTCGCGGGCGGAAAGACGCATATTACGCGCCATTCCGGCACAGCTTGAGCGAAGGCTGCATATCAGCGTGGAATCAGCGGGTTAGAGGCCGGGATTCCGGGTCGAATCACCGGGCTTGGCAACGCTCCGGAAAGACTTTGCGCGCATAACGGGGTCCGGGCGAGCGGCGGCCAAGGCTTCCGCGGTCCTGTGAAAGACCCCTGGCGCGGAATGCGCCGCGGGCCGGACGACACGGCGGACAGGGCCAGGGGTGGCCTGAGCGTCGGGGTCGACCGGACCGCAGGGGGAGGAGACTCGGACCATGGGCCGGCTGAACGTCGGCGAAACCTGGTCCTTAGCCGGTCGAAGCGCCGGACATCCAGCAAGACGCGGATCGGATCGCGACCGCCGGGCATGGCCTGCCGCGGGCCCAGGCCGCGGATCGGAGGCCCCATGGGTGGAGGCTCCGTCCGTGGCCGGCAGGACCAACCCGACGCGGGCGGGCCGGATCCGCAATCTCGCCGGCGTCGCGGACCCAGGGGTGGGGCCGCGACGCCGCAAGCCGGCTGCGATGGGCGCCCGGGCTGGCCGCGGTCGCGGGCGCGCCGAACGGTCGTCTCCCTGCGCCGTCGGTGACGTCGGGCCGCAACGTCGCCCGAACCGATCCCCGCTTCCTTCGCCGAAGGACATGGCGCAGAAGCGGGTTGGAGAACCGCCCCCTGACCGACGCGCTTTCGGCACGGATGACCGCTCAGGGTCGACTTGGCCGCCCCCGGATCGTATTGCGCCGGAAACAGGGGGCCGTGGAGCGCTCGACCTGATGAATGCCTTGCGACCTCGCGGATGGCGCGGTCAGACGATCCGTGCGGCCCCCGACATGCTGCACCGACCTCGAAACGGCCCCGGCCGTAACCGACTCGCCCCGGCCCTGCCCGCTGTCCCCGGCCCTGCCCGCTGTCCCCGGTCCGATGTCCACGCCCGATGTCCGGGCCGCGCGCAATAAAAAGCCGGCCCCGTTCCCCGGGGGCCGGCTCGGCGACGAAGCCGCCAGATGAGGCGCTTCACTGCGCCGTCAGTATCAGACCTTCCAGTCTGAATATGGTGATCGCCGGCCAGACGCTTGGGAGCGAGGGGTGGGGTGGGTGGTGCCGCGCCCGGCCGGCGATCTTTCTTGTTGCTCCAACTTGACCCTACATCCAGCAGGGCGGAGCCGGCAACAAGAAACTCAACCTATGCGTGTTTTCATGTGGTTCCGTTCAAGAACCTCCGATTTTCCGTCGCGCGCTTGATTAACCCGCCGACAAGGTCAATCTCACGTAAAACGGTGAAGAGAGGGTTAAGACATGACCGTGGATTCGATCGTCACCATTCCCGAGCCCCGCAAGCGCGAGAAGCTCGAGGGAGGGGTGCGACTGGTCATGGAGACCGATTACACCGCCGCCGGCGACCAGCCCAACGCCATCGCCGAGCTCTCGGCCGGCATCGACGGCGGCGACCGCGACCAGGTGCTGCTCGGCGCGACCGGCACCGGCAAGACCTTCACCATGGCCAAGGTCATCGAACAGACCCAGCGCCCGGCGATCATCCTCGCCCCGAACAAGACGCTGGCCGCACAACTTTATGGCGAGTTCAAACGGTTCTTTCCGAACAATGCCGTGGAATATTTCGTTTCATATTACGACTACTACCAGCCCGAGGCCTATGTCGCGCGCTCCGACACCTACATCGCCAAGGAATCGCAGATCAACGAGCAGATCGACCGGATGCGCCACGCCGCCACCCGGTCGCTGCTGGAGCGGGACGACGTCATCATCGTCGCCTCGGTCAGCTGCATCTACGGCATCGGCGCCGTCGAAACCTATGGCGCGATGACCCAGGATCTGGTCTCGGGCAATGATTACGATTTGCGGCAAGTGATGCGTGAGCTGACCGCGCAGCAATACAAACGCAACGACGTGGCCTTCGTGCGCGGCGCTTTCCGGGTCCGCGGCGATTCGCTGGAGGTCTGGCCGGCGCATCTCGACGACCGCGCCTGGCGATTCTCCTTCTTCGGCGACCAGCTCGAATCGATCGTGGAATTCGATCCCCTGACCGGGGAGCGGATGGCCGAGCTCTCCAAGGTCCGGATCTACGCCAACAGCCACTATGTGACGCCGCGCCCGACCATGCAGCAGGCGGTGAAGGGCATCAGAGCCGAGCTTCGCCAGACCCTCGACCGCATGGTCGGCGACGGCCGCCTGCTGGAGGCGCAGCGGCTCGAACAGCGCACCAACCACGATCTGGAGATGCTGGAGGCGACCGGCGTCTGCAACGGCATCGAAAACTACTCGCGCTATCTCACCGGCCGCGGCCCCGGCGAGCCGCCGCCCACGCTCTTCGAATACATCCCCGACAACGCCATCGTCTTCGCCGACGAGTCCCACGTCACCGTCCCCCAGCTCGGCGGCATGTACCGGGGCGACTACCGGCGCAAATTCACGCTGGCCGAGCACGGCTTCCGCCTGCCGTCCTGCATGGACAACCGCCCCCTCAAATTCGAGGAATGGGACGCGATGCGCCCGCAATCGGTGTTCGTGTCGGCCACGCCCTCGGCCTGGGAGCTGGAGCAGGCCGGCGGCGTCTTCGTCGAGCAGGTGATCCGCCCCACCGGCCTGATCGACCCGCCGATCGAGATCCGGCCCGTCGAGACCCAGGTCGACGATCTGCTCGACGAGGTCCGCAAGGTGGCGCTCGCCGGCAACCGGGTGCTGTGCACCACGCTCACCAAGCGCATGGCCGAGGATCTGACCGAATACATGCACGAGCAGGGCATCCGCGTGCGATACATGCACTCGGACATCGACACCATCGAGCGGATCGAGATCCTGCGCGACCTCCGCCTCGGGGCCTTCGACGTGCTGATCGGCATCAACCTGCTGCGCGAGGGGCTGGATATTCCCGAATGCGCGTTGGTGGCGATTCTGGATGCGGACAAGGAAGGGTTCCTGCGCTCCGAGACCTCGCTGATCCAGACCATCGGCCGGGCGGCGCGCAACGTCGAGGGGCGGGTGATCATGTATGCCGACCGCATCACCGGCTCGATGGAGCGCGCGATGCGCGAGACCGACCGCCGGCGCGAGAAGCAGGTCGCCTACAACGAAGCGCACGGCATCACCCCGACCACGATCCGCAAGAACATCGAGGACGTGCTGGAGGGGGTGTGGAAAGGCGACACCGACGCCTCTCGCATCACCGCGAAGGTCGAGAAGGGGCCGAAGCCGGGCGCGAACCTGCAGGCGCATCTCGAAAATCTGCGGCGCGAGATGATGAAGGCCGCCGAGAACCTGGAATTCGAGGAGGCCGCCCGCCTGCGCGACGAGGTCAAGCGGCTGGAGGCGGTGGAGCTCGCCATCGCCGACGACCCGCTCGCCCGTCAGTCGGCGGTGGAGGAGGCGACGGATGCGGCGGTGAAGGCCGGCGGCCGGTCCACGGCCGGCAAGGCCGGGACGCGGACCTATCGGGGCAAGAGCTCGAAGAAAGCCTGATACGGCGGTGCGGCGCCCCGGCGGAGGACGCCGCGCGACGGCCGGAGCGCTGATGTCCCGGGCGCGCCCGCGCGGCGGGGCCGGCGGAGGCGCCCGGTGGCGGCGGGTCCCCGGCCCCGCATTCCGGTGAAAACGCCGACCCCGACGCCGACCGGATCGGTCTGACCCTACGTTGGATGGACAGGAGCAACCCGAGGGCGCGCGGACATTCTCGCGCCGCTCGAACATCCGGCGACGCCTGCGAGCCAGGCGAGGGGAGGAGCCGACATGACCACGAAACTCATCGGTTGGCCGGCGACGGGCTCCGCCGCGCTCGCGCTGCTGCTGACAGGGGCGCTCTTCGGCTTCTTCTATGCCTGGGTATGTTCGACCATGTGGGGGCTGGATGCGGCCGATCCGCAGGTGGCGATCGCGGCCATGCAGGCGATGAACGCCTCGGTGCGCAACGCGGTGTTCGCGCCGGCCTTCTTCGGCGCCGCCCCGGCCTGCGCGCTCGCCGCGCTGGCCGCCTGGGGGGCCGGGTCGCGCGACGCCGCCCTGCGCTTCGGGCTGGCCGCCTTCCTGGTGCTGGCGGGCTGCGTCGCGACCTTCCTGGTCAACGTGCCGATGAACGAGGCGCTGGCGGGCCTCGCCGTGCCCGGGGACCGGGCCGAGGCCGCCGCGATCTGGGCCCCCTGGTCGGCTCGCTGGCAGGACTGGAACCTGGCGCGCACGGTTCTTTGCGGCGCCGGTCTGCTGGCGGTGGGCGCAGGACTGGTGGCGCTGGCGCGTCGCCAGACGGCGTAGGGCGGGTGCGAACC
>NZ_JBSRTQ010000007.1:0-65076 GCF_055129145.1 Albimonas sp.
CGCGCGGCCTGCGCCGGCGCTGGACCGGGGGCGCGGGCGGGGCCGCCCCGGGCGGTCAGGGCCGCGAAAAACCGGACGCGAGCTCGACATGGGCCGAGCCGCGGAACTGGTCCACCGGGCGCACCCAGTTCAGCCGGTAGCCGCCGTCGACCAGAATCCGCGCGTCGCGGGCGAAGGTCTCGGGGTTGCAGCTGAGCGAGGCGATGCGGGCGACCGCGGAGCCCGCCAGCGCCTCCGACTGCGCCGGGGCGCCCGCCCGCGGCGGGTCGATCACCACCGCGTCGAAGCCCTTCAGCTCGCCCACCGTCAGCGCCTGTCGAAACAGATCGCGGGCCTTCGCCTCGACCTTCTTCAGTCGCCCGCCGGTCCCCCGCCACCCGGCGAGGAGCGAGCCGACCATGCCCGCCTCCGCCTCATAGGCCACCACTTCCGCCCCTTCGGCCAGCGGCAGGGCGAAGGTGCCGAGCCCGGCGAAGAGGTCGGCGATATGCCCCGCATCCCCCACCGCCTCGCGCGCTGCGGCGAGCAGCGCCGCCTCCCCTTCCCGCGTCGCCTGCAGGAAAGCGCCCGGCGGCGGAACCACTTTCGCCAGCCCGAAGACCAGCGACGGCGTGCGCGGGGCCGACACCGTCTCCCCCTCCCAGCTCAGCCTCGCGAGCCCGGTCTCGCCGGCCGCCGCCGCCAGCCGGGCGCGCAGCGGGCCGTCGAGCGGCTTGCCGCCCGAGACGTCCACATCGAGCCCGCCCTCGGTCACCGTCACCGACAGCTTCATCTCGCCCTTGCGCGAGCCGCCCAACGTCGCGATCACCCGCAGCGCGTCGAAGCCGGCGAGGATCGCGGGGTCGAGCACGAGGCAGCCCGGGATCTCCTCGATCCGCGTCTCGCGCCGCCCGTGAAAGCCGATCGTGGCGCCGGTCCGGGTTCGCTTGGCCGACAGCACGGCGCGGCGGCGGGCCGCCATCGGCGACGTGACGGTCGGCGCGACCTCCGCATCCAACCCGCGGGCGGCGAGCGCGGTGACGATCCGCTCCCGCTTCCAGTCCGCCACGAACCGGTCGGAGGCATGCAGCAGCGAGCACCCCCCGCAGGCGCCGAAATGCGGGCAGGCGGCCTCGACCCGCTCGGGCGAGGGGATCAGGACGCGCGCCCCCTCGATGCGGCCGTCGGCGTCGGGGCGGCCGGCGACGCGCTCGCCCGGCAGGGTCAGGGGGGCGAAGAGCCCGCCCTCGGCGTCGATCCCGTCGCCGTGGCGGCCGAGGCGGGCCACCTGGAATTCGACTTCCGGATGCGGGGCGGCGGCGTGGGGCTCGGTCATGCGGGTTTCCTCGCGGCGATCAGGAATTCGCGGTTGCCGTCGCCGCCTTCGATGGGGCTGGCGTCTTCGTGGGTGACGATCCAGCCGGAGGTCTCGAGGAAAGCCCGGATGCGGGCGCGGACTTCCGCATGGATCTCCGGGTCGCGCACCAGCCCGCCGCGGCCGACGGCCTTGGGCCCCGCCTCGAATTGCGGCTTGATCAGCGAGACCAGCACCGCGCCGGGCCGGGCGAGCGACAGCGCCGGGGGCAGCGCCTTCTCCAGTCCGATGAAGGAGAGGTCGGCCACGATCCAGTCCGGCGCCGGGACCAACCCCTCGGGCAGCGCGCGGACGTTGATCCCTTCGTGGGAAGTGATGCGCGGGTCGGCTTCGAGGCTCGGATGCAGCTGCCCGTGGCCCACATCGAGCGCGTGCACATGCGCGGCCCCCCGCGCCAGCAGCACCTCCGAAAACCCGCCGGTGGAGGCGCCCAGATCCAGCGCCTGCCCCTCCGGCGTCAACCCGAAGGCGTCGAGCGCATGCACCAGCTTCAGCGCCGCCCGCGACACCCAGGGGCAGGGATCGGCGGTGAGCCGCACCTCCGCCGCCTGGGCCACCCGGATCGAGGCGCGGGTGGCGACCACGCCGTCGATCTCCACCGCGCCGGCGTCGATCAGCGCCTGGGCGCGGGCGCGGGACGGCGCGAGGCCGCGGGCGACCAAAGCCTGATCCAGCCGCCGGGGCGCGGCGGAGGGGACGGATGCGGCGGCGTCGGGTTCGGGCTCTGGAATGGGGGACATGCCCGCTCCATGACCCGGAGCGCGCGGCGCGTCAATCGGCGCGCGCGTCGGGGGGACGGCGGGCGGGACGATGCGGGACCGCCGCGAGGCGGGACGCGAGGCCCGGACGGCGTCCCCCGACGGCCTTCAGGCGCGGCCGGCGCGGTCCAGCGCGGTCACCCCCAGCGCCTTCAGCGCGGTCGCGGCGATGGACCGCGCGTCGAGCCCGGCCTGCGCATACATCTTCGCCGGCGCGTCATGGTCGAGGAACGCGTCCGGCAGCGTCATCGGCCGCACCGCCAGCCCGCGATCCAGCGCGCCCTCGGTCGCGAGCAGATGCAGCACCTGGGCGCCGAAACCGCCCGCCGCCCCTTCCTCGACCGTGATCAGCGCCCGATGCTCGCGCGCCAGCCGCAGGATCAGTTCCCGGTCGAGCGGTTTCGCGAAGCGCGCGTCGACCACCGTGGCCGAGAGACCCCGCGCGTCGAGATCCTCCGCCGCCGCCAGGCATTCCGCCAGCCGCGCGCCGAAGCTGAGGATCGCCACGGCGCCGCCTTCGCGCATCACCCGGCCGCGGCCGATCTCCAACACCTCGTCCCAGGGCGGCAGCTCGACGCCGGCGCCCTCGCCGCGGGGATAGCGGAAGGCCGAGGGCCCGTCGTCATGGGCCGTGGCGGTGGCGACCATGCGCACCAGCTCCGCCTCGTCCGCCGCCGCCATCACCACCATGCCCGGCAGATTGGCGAGGTAGCCGACGTCGAACGACCCGGCATGGGTCGCGCCATCGGCGCCGACCAGCCCGGCCCGGTCGATGGCGAAGCGCACCGGCAGTCCCTGCAGCGCCACGTCATGCACCACCTGGTCATAGGCCCGCTGCAAAAACGTCGAGTAGATCGCGCAGAACGGCTTCATCCCCGACGCGGCCATCCCGGCCGCGAAAGTCACCGCGTGCTGCTCGGCGATGCCCACGTCGAAGGTCCGCTTCGGGAACCGCTTGCCGAACTTGTCGAGCCCGGTGCCGTCGGGCATCGCCGCGGTGATGGCGACGACCCGGTCGTCCCGCTCCGCCGCCGCGATCAGCGCTTCGGCGAAGACGCCGGTGTAGCTCGGCGCATTGCTCGGCGCTTTCTTCTGGGTCCCGGTGGCGACGTCGAATTTCGACACGCCGTGATACTTGTCCGCCGCCCGCTCGGCCGGGCCGTAGCCCTTGCCCTTCTTGGTGATCGCATGGATCAGCACCGGCCCGTCGGCCCGCGCCTTCACCGTGCGCAGCACCGGCAGGATCTGGCTCAGGTCATGCCCGTCGATGGGCCCGACATAGGAGAATCCCAGCGACTCGAACAGCGTGCCCCCGACCGCGAGGCCCTTGAGCATCTCCTTCGCCCGCTTCGCGCCTTCGCGGAATGGCCCGGGCAGGAGGCTCGCGGCCCCCTTGGCTGCGGCGGCGAAGTCCTGGAAGGGCGCGCCCATCCACAAAGACGTCAGGTAGCGCGACATCGCCCCCACCGGCGGCGCGATCGACATCTCGTTGTCGTTGAGGATGACGATGAGGCGCGCGCCGAGGTGGCCTGCATTGTTCATCGCCTCATAGGCCATGCCCGCCGACAGCGCCCCGTCGCCGATCACCGCGATGGCGTGCCGACCTTCGCCATAGCCCAGATCCCGCGCCGCGGCGAAGCCCAGCGCCGCCGAGATCGAGGTCGACGAATGCGCCGCGCCGAACGGGTCGTAGGGGCTTTCGGACCGCTTGGTGAAGCCCGAGAGGCCCCCGCCCTGACGCAGCGTGCGGATCCGGTCGCGACGCCCGGTGAGGATCTTGTGGGGATAGGCCTGATGGCCGACATCCCAGACCAGCTTGTCGCGCGGGGTGTCGAAGACGGCGTGGATGCCGACCGTCAGCTCCACCACGCCCAGCCCCGCGCCCAGATGGCCGCCGGTTACGGACACGGCCGAAATCGTCTCGGCGCGCAGCTCGTCGGCGAGCCGCGTCAGCTCGGAATCGGTCATCCCCTTCAAGTCGCTCGGGCTGGAGACCCGGTCGAGAAGCGGGGTGCGCGGGCGGTCCTGCGGCTGATCGGTCAAGGCGTCTCCCCTTGCGGCGGGCTCGGTTCGCGGGACGTTGCGTGGACGTGCGATGGATCGGATCGGGGTTTATGGGATCGGGCCCGCCCGCACAATGCACGGATGGGTCAGGGTCCGCTTGAGCTCAGACGCGGCGCGACGCGGCGAAGCGGGCGGCCATGGCCAGCGGGCGGGCGCGGGGACCGAAGGGGGCGAGGCGGGCCTCGGCCTCCGCCACGAGCGCCACGGCCCGGGCCCGCGCGCCGTCGAGGCCGAGCAGGGAGACGAAGGTCGCCTTGCCGGCCGCCGCATCCTTGCCCGCGGCCTTGCCCAGCGCCGCGGCGTCGCCTTCCACGTCCAGCACGTCGTCCTGGATCTGGAAGGCGAGGCCCATCGCTTCGGCATAGGCCCTGAGCGCGGCGCGGGCGGCGGGGTCCGCCCGGCCCAGAATGGCCCCCGATTCGGCGGCGAAGACGATCAGCGCGCCGGTCTTGAGGTTTTGCAGCCGCTCGATCTCGGCCAGGGTCAGGGGGGCGGGCGCGGTCTCGGCGGCGATGTCCAGCGCCTGGCCCCCGACCATGCCCGCCGCCCCCGCGGCCCGGGCGAGCCCGAGGCAGAGCCCCGCGCGCACCGCGCCGTCGGCATGGGTGGCGGGGTTGGCCAGGATCTCGAAGGCCAGCGTCTGCAGCGCGTCGCCGGCCAGCACCGCCGTCGCCTCGTCCCATTTCACATGCACCGTGGGCTGGCCGCGCCGCAGCGCGTCGTCGTCCATGCAGGGCAGATCGTCATGGACCAGCGAATAGGCGTGCAGGCATTCGATCGCCGCCGCGACGCGTTCCGCCTGGGCCGGGTCCACGCCGAAGAGCGCGGCGGATTCGAGCGCCAGATACGCCCGCAGCCGCTTGCCCCCGTTCAGGCACGCATGGCGCATCGCCGCCGCCACCGGGGCGCGGGGGCCGAGCTGGTTTGCGGGCGGCAGCAGCGCCTCCAGCGCCGCCTCGGTCAGGGCCGCGGCGGTGGCCAGACGCTCGGCGAAATCCAGGGGCTCGGATGCGCCGTCGGCCCGGGTCATCCCAGATCCATCGGCTTCGCCGTCACGCCGTCGGGGCCGGAGCCTGCGGCGATCTGGTCGACCTTCAGCTGCGCCTCCGACAGCCGCCCCTCGCAATGCGCCTTCAGCTTTGCGCCCCGCTCATAAAGCGCGATCGCCGCCTCCAGCGCCGCATCGCCGCGCTCCAGCTGGTCGACGACCGCCTCCAGCTCCCGCATCGCCTCTTCGAAGCTCAGGGTCTCGACGGGTTTGGGATCGGTTTTGGCGGTCATAGGCTGCGCTCCATCAGAACCTGCGCGTGGGCGGCGGCCGAGGCGGCCAGTCCCACGAGGTCATAACCGCCTTCGAGCGTCGAGACGACCCGCCCCTCGCAGGCGGTTTCGGCCAGGTCGCAGATGCGGTGGGTGATCCAGGCGAAATCGGCCTCGACCAGCTCCATCTCCGCCAGCGGATCGCGGCGATGGGCGTCGAAACCGGCGGAGACGATGATAAGCTCCGGCGCATGCGCGGCGATGGCGGGCAGGAGATGCTCCTCCCAGGCCGCGCGGAACTCGGGTCCGCCGGCGCCGGGGCGCAGCGGCGCGTTGAAGATGTTGCCGGCCCCGGTTTCCGACGCCGCCCCGGTGCCCGGATAAAGCGGCATCTGGTGGGAGGAGGCGAAGGCCGCGCGCGGCTCCTCCCACAGCACCGCCTGGGTGCCGTTGCCGTGATGCACGTCGAAATCGAGCACCGCCACGCGGGAAAGGCCGTGACGCTCCAGCGCGTGCAGGGCGGCGATGGCGGCGTTGGAGAACAGGCAAAACCCCATCGGGGTGGAGGGCTCGGCATGGTGGCCCGGCGGACGGCAGGCGACGAAGGCGGCCCGACGCTCCCCCGACAGCACCATGTCCACCGCCTGCGCGCAGGCCCCGGCGGCGTGCAGGGCTGCGTTGAAGGAACCAGGCGACAGCACGGTGTCGCCGTCGAGCTGCGCGAAGCCTTCGGTCGGGGTCGCGGCGCGCAGCCGGTCGATATGGGCCTGCGGATGCGCCAGCCGCAGCAGCGCGTCGTCGGCGGCCATCGCCTCGCGCCGGTCGAGCAGCGCGAACCGCTCATCCTCCAGCGCCGCGGCCACGGCGCGGATGCGGTCCACACGCTCGGGGTGACCCGGCGGGGTGACATGGTCGAGGCTGGAGGCGTGGGTGATCAGCGCCAGGGTCATGAAGGCTCCTGCAGGCCCGACGGCGACCCATGCGGGCGGCGACGTGGCGGAGGGGGCGGAATTTGCCGTCTGAGGGTTGAGCATAGCCCAGCGGGCGGCGGCGCCAACCCCGACTGAAACCGCTGGCGCCCCCGGGCCGGTGGACTAAATCCGCGTGATGCGTCATGCCCGAAAGGCGCCGACGCAGGGGAGACGCGCATGACCGAAGACATATTCCGAGACGTGACGCTGTTCGAGATGGGCCCGCGGGACGGCCTTCAGAACGAGCCGCGTCCGATCCCGGCCGGCGACAAGATCCGGCTGGTGGACCTGCTGAGCGCCGCGGGCCTCGCCAAGATCGAGACCGCGAGCTTCGTCAGCCCGAAATGGGTGCCGCAGATGGCGGGCTCGGCCGAGGTGATGGCCGGCATCGCGCGTCGCCCCGGCGTCGCCTACACCGCGCTGACCCCGAACCTGAAGGGCTACGAGGCGGCGCGCGAGGCGAAAGCCGACGAGGCCGCGGTCTTCGCCTCCGCCTCCGAGGGGTTCTCGAAGGCCAACATCAACTGCACCGTGGCCGAGAGCCTGGAGCGCTTCGCCCCCGTGCTCGCCGCGGCGAAGGCGGACGGGATCCCGGTGCGGGGCTATGTGTCCTGCGTCACCGACTGCCCCTATGACGGGCGGGTGGATCCGGGCGCTGTCGCGGCGGTGGCGAAGGCGCTGGAGGCGATGGGATGCTACGAGGTCTCGCTCGGCGACACCCTCGGGGCGGCGACGCCCGAAAGCACCGCCGCCCTGCTCGCCGCCGTGCTGGACGTGCTGCCCGCGGACCGGGTGGCGCTGCATTTTCACGACACGCAGGGGCGCGCGCTGGAGAATATCGCGGTCGGGCTCGAGGCGGGGGTGCGCACCTTCGACGCCTCGGTCGGCGGACTCGGCGGCTGTCCCTACGCGCCGGGCGCCAAGGGCAATGTGGACACGCTGGCGGTGGTGGATTTCCTCGCCGCCCGCGGGCTGGAAACCGGGATCGACCGTGCCGCGCTCGCCCGCGCCGCCGCCTACGCCCGGACCCTGAGGGAGAGCGAGAATGCCTGAGACCATCCGGATCGAGACCGACGACCGCGGCGTCGCCACCCTGACCCTGGCGCGTCCGGAGAAGCACAATGCGCTCAACGCGCGGATGATCGCCGAGCTGACCGAGGCCGCCGCGACGCTCGGCGCCGACCCCGCGGTCCGCGTCGTGGTGATGACCGGCGAGGGCAAGAGCTTCTGCGCCGGCGGCGATCTCGGCTGGATGCGCGAGCAGATGGCGGCGGACCGCGCGACCCGGATCGAGGAGGCGATGGGCCTCGCCCGCATGCTCGACGCGCTGAACACGCTTCCGAAACCTCTGATCGGCAGGGTCAATGGCCAGGCGTTCGGCGGAGGCATGGGCATGATGTCGGTCTGCGACGTGGCGGTGGGGGCCGAAGGCGCGCTCTTCGGCTTCACCGAAACGCGGCTGGGGCTGATCCCGGCCACGATCTCGCCCTTCGTCTTCGCCCGGATGGGGGAGGCGAAGGCGCGCGAGGTGTTCTTCTCGGCCCGCCTCTTCGACGCCACGGAGGCGGTGCGCCTCGATCTGCTGGCCCGCGCCGTGCCGGCCGACGCGCTCGACGACGCCGTAGAATTCGAGGTCGCGCCCTATCTCTCGGCGTCGCCGCAGGCCGTCGCCGCCTCCAAGGCGCTGCTGCGCCGGCTGGGCGCGCCCATCGACGCCACGGTGACCCGCATGACCGCCGAGGCGCTGGCCGATGCGTGGGAGACGACGGACGCGGGCGAGGGCATCGACGCCTTCTTCGCCCGTCGCAAGCCGGCCTGGCCGGGAACCGCATGAGCCGGACCGGCGGCCAGGACGCGGCCTCCGGGCCGGTCGGCGCGGGCCCGACGGGGCGGCGGACGCGGTCCGAAACCCCGGCCCAGGCCGCCCTGGCGGTGACTGAGGCGCAGGTGGCCGAGGTCATCGCCCTGCTGCGCGCCTGGGCGGCGGGGACCCCGCCCAAGGCCGCGCCGCGCACCGCCGTCCTGCCGCTGATCGACTTCGCCGACGCCCAGAAGGTCGGCCAGCCGTTCTGCGCGACGCTCGCCGCCGTCCTCCCCGGCCCCGCCGCCCGCCTGCTGACCGACCGGGCGCTGAGCGCGGCGGAGGCGATGGCCGAGGCGCGGCTCGACGACCTCCGCCTCGCCGCCGCGCCGCTGAATGCGGTCGGGATCGAGCCGGTGGCGCTGAAAGGCGTCGCCTTCGCGGCGCGCGAGGGCCGCGCCCAGGCCTGGCGGCGGATGGTCGACGTGGACATCCTCGTCCCCCAGGCCCGCTTCGCCGACGCGCTGGCCGCCCTGCGCGACGACGGCTGGGCCGGCCCGGACGGTCAGGTGCGCACCCATATCTGGGGCTGCTACGCCCATCCCACCCTGATCCGCGGCGGCGTCTCGGGCGGGCTCGAGGTGCATGTCCGCTGTTCCTACGAGGCCCATGGCGCGCTGGAGGGGATGGCCGAGCGCGCCATCCCCTCCGCCCTGCCCGGCATCCGCATCCCGACGCCCGAAGACCGCCTCGCCCACATGATCCATCACAGCCAGATCATGGGCCGCGGCTGGCGTCGCCGCTCGTTCGAACTGCGCGACGCCTGCGACTGGCGGGTGCTGCGCGACCGCGACGACCCCGACCTCGACGCGGTCGCGGCGCGGTTCTCGCGGCTGGGCGACGACCTCGCGTTTCGGGGCTTCGCCGCGCTGATGGGCCGGATCTGGGAGGAGGACCTGCCGTCCCGCCTGACCACGGGCGTCGGCGACTGGCCGCAGGAGGCGCTCGCCGCCCTCTCCGACCCCGCCCGGGGCGAGGCCTGGCGGCGCGCCGACTTCCGCCGCGCGGCGTGGGAGATGGCGACGCGGCCCGGCATGCTCAACGAATACGCCTCGCGCCTGCTGGTGCCGCCGCATCGCGACACCACCGTGCCCCGCATCGGCGCGATGCTGCGCCGCCTCACCACCGGCGCCGCCGACTGATTTTTTTGACGTTTCGCGGCGCGAGACGGTCGCGTCGGCGCCCCCGGCCAAGCGCGCCGCGGGCGCCCGGCGTCGGCCCTTGGACGGTCCGCGCGGCGCTTCGGTCCGGTTCAGGCGTGGGCGAAATCCCAGTAGCGCGCCCGCGCCTCGGCCGCGACCGGCCCGGGCCCGTAGCTCCGGTCGTCGAACCGGGCCACGGGGACGACCTTGTTGGCGTTGCCGGTCGAAAACACCTCGTCGGCTTCCCGGAAATCGTCGAGCGTCAGCACCGTCTCCACCACCTCATGGCCTGCCCCGCGCAGCAGCGCGATCACCCGCTGTCGGGTGATCCCGTCGAGGAACGTGCCGTTGGGAACCGGCGTCGCCACCACGCCGTCCTTGACCAGAAACACGTTGGAGGTCGCCAGCTCCGCCACATTGCCCAGCGCATCCTGCACCAGCGCGTTGTCGAACCCCTTCGATTTCGCCTCGCGCACCATGCGGGCGTTGTTGGGGTAAAGCGCGGCGGCCTTCGCATCCGTCGTCGCCATCGAATGCAGCGGCCGGCGGAATTGCGTGGTGGTGATGCGAATCCCGCCCTCGGGCATCGCGGCGGGGTCGGCGAGCGGCAGCGCCTCGAGGCAGAGCGCGAAGGCCGTCGTCTCAGGATCCGCATTGATCAGCGAGGCGTCGGAGCCGCGCGACCAGTACATCGGCCGCACATAGACCGCGGCGCCCGACGCGAATTTTCCCAGGCCCTCGCGCGCCAGCTCGGTCAGCGCGCCGTCCGCATGGTCCGGCTTCAGCCCCATGATGCGGGCGGACGCGTTGACCCGCGCGCAGTGCAGGTCGAGGTCGGGGGCCACGCCCTCGAACCCCCGCGCCCCGTCGAACACGCAGGTCCCTTGCCAGAGCCCGTGGTCCGCCGCCCCCGCGACCCTCACATCGCCGTGATGCCAGGCGCCTTCGGTCCAGGTCCAGATTTCGCCGGCGCCCATCGCCATGAATTCACCCTCCGCCATCCGCTGCGGGTTCAGTCTGTGCCGCTGCAACGCAGCCCGCAAGCCGCCATCTCGGCGGTTCGGGACAGGGGCGCGTCGCTTTCGCGGCGATGGCGGCGCGACGGGACGGCGATTCGCCAAGGGGACGAAGGGCCCCGACCGCGGCGGTTCGCCCACCTCGCGCCGGGGTTCCGCGACCGCGCCTCCGCCCCCGCATTGCAATCCGGGCCGCGCGCGGCTACTTCCCCGCAGCAAGGGCCCGCGACCCGGCCCCCACGCTCCAGGGACAGGGCATGAACTGGATCAACGACTACGTCCGTCCGCGGATCAACTCGCTGTTCTCGCGCCGCGAGATGCCGGAGAACCTCTGGCGCAAGTGCGATTCCTGCGGCTCGATGCTGTTCCATCGCGAATTGCGCGAAGCGCTCAACGTCTGCCCGAACTGCCAGCACCACATGGCGATCAGCCCTCGCGACCGGTTCGAGGCGCTGTTCGACGGCGGGATCTTCCTCGAGGTCGAAGCGCCCGAGGCGCTGGCCGACCCGTTGCAGTTCCGCGACGAGAAACGCTATCCCGACCGCATGCGCGACGCCCGCCGCAAGACCGGCGAGCATGAGGCCTGCCTGATCGCGGAAGGCGAGATCTTCAAGCTTCCGGTGGTGGCGCTGGGCCAGGACTTCGCCTTCATGGGCGGGTCGATGGGCATGGCGGTGGGCAACGCGATGATCGCCGCCGCCGAACGCGCGGTGAAGCGCCGGGCCCCGCTGGTGGTCTTCGCCGCGGCCGGCGGCGCGCGGATGCAGGAGGGGATCCTGTCCCTGATGCAGATGCCGCGCACCACCGTGGCCACCCAGATGGTGAAGGAAGCCGGGCTGCCCTATGTGGTGGTGCTGACCAACCCCACCACCGGCGGCGTCACCGCCTCCTACGCCATGCTGGGCGACATCCAGATCGCCGAGCCCCAGGCCCTGATCTGCTTCGCCGGCCCCCGCGTGATCGAGCAGACCATCCGCGAGACCCTGCCCGAAGGCTTCCAGCGCGCCGAATACCTGCTGGAGCACGGAATGCTCGACCGGGTGATCAACCGCCGCGACATGCGCGAGGAGCTGGCCCAGATCCTGCGCCTGCTGATGAAGGCCGAGCCGCGGGTCCACGGCGACCTGATGGCGCCGGTTCCGGCGGCGGAGCCCGAGGGCGCGCCGGCCGGGGCCGCGACAGCCGCCCCGGTTCCGACCGTGCCCCCGGTTCCGGCCCCGCCGCCGGCAAAAACCGCCTCCGCCGCCATCCCCCCGACGCTTCCCGGCAAGGAGCCCGGCGGATCTTGAGCGCAGCCCGACCCCTCGAAACCGACCGAGGCCCCGACCTGCCGCGCTCCGGCGCGCAGGCGGCCGATGCGGCGTTCCGGGCCAGCGTGCTCGGCGCGGCCGGGCATGGCGGCGCGTCCGCCGGCTCGGACATGATCCTCGACCGGCTGATGAGCCTGCATCCCAAGATCATCGACCTGACGCTCGACCGGATGTGGGACCTGCTGGCCGCGCTCGGCCATCCGGAGCGGTCGCTGCCCGGCGTGGTGCATATCGCGGGGACCAACGGCAAGGGCTCGACGCTGGCCATGATCCGGGCGGGGCTGGAGGCGTGGGGGCGCACGACCAATGTCTACACCTCCCCCCATCTGGCGCGCTTCCACGAGCGGATCCGCCTGCATGGCAAGCTGATCGAGGAGGACGCCTTCGCCGCCCTGCTCGACGATTGCGAGCGGCTGAACGGCGGACGGTCGATCACCTTCTTCGAGATCACCACCTGCGCGGCCCTGCTCGCCTTCGCGCGCCGGCCGGCGGATTTCACGCTGCTGGAGACGGGGCTCGGCGGGCGGCTCGACGCGACCAATGTGGTGGAACGCCCGGCGCTGTGCGTGATCACGCCGGTGTCGCTCGACCACCAGTACTATCTCGGCGAGACGGTGGCGCTGATCGCCGCCGAAAAGGCCGGGATCCTGAAGCCTGGCGTGCCCTGCGTGGTGGGCCCGCAGACCGACGACGCGCTGGCGGTGATCGAGGCGCGTGCCGAGGCCATCGGCGCGCCGCTGATCGTCTCGGGCCGCGACTGGCAGGCCTGGGCGGAGCGGGGGCGGCTGACGTTCCAGGACGAGCGCGGTCTGCTCGACCTCGACCTGCCGGCGCTGGCCGGCGCCCATCAGGTGCAGAACGCCGGCGCCGCCATCGCCGCCCTGCGCGCGCTCGGGGCCGACGACGCGGCCTGCGCCGGCGGGCTCGCCCGGGTGCAATGGCCCGCGCGGCTGCAACGGCTCGACCCGGCGCGCCTGCCGGGCCTGCCCGCGGACGCCGAGGTGCTGCTCGACGGCGGCCATAACGAGGCGGCGGGCGAGGCGCTGGCCGCCCACATGACCGCGCTGAACGCCGCGCGCCCGGCGCCGCTGCACCTGATCTGCGGGATGCTGGAGACCAAGGATCCGTCGACCTTTCTCCAGCATTTCAAGGGCCTGGCCGATCACGTCGCCGCCGTCGCCATTCCCGACGCGGCCGCGAGCCTGCCTGCCTCCGCCATCGTCAGGGCCGCCGAAGCCGGCGGGATCCCCGCCGATCCGGCCGCGGATTTCGGCGCGGCGCTGGCCGATACCGGCCGCAGGGTCGCCGCCGCGGAAGGCGCCCCCGCGCCCCGGGTGCTGATCTGCGGATCGCTCTACCTCGCCGGCTGGGTGCTGCGGCAGTTGGGGCCCCCCGACTGACGCAGCGCAGCATAGAGACGTCAGAATTCCATTGGTTCGCTTTATTTTCGACGCTATCGTGCAGATAATGTTCAGAAGATTACGACGTGGCGCAGGCGCCGCGCCGGCGGCACGCAGCACGCGTAGAACGGCCCCCACGTTGCCGATCTGTTTTTCATCGGCTACGCGAGGAACATGAACCTTGGTCCCGGAGCGCAACGACGCGACCGATTTCGATGCGGGACCGAAGAACAAGACGCCCGGCGGCGATGCCGACCGGGACGTTGATGGGCAAGGGGCAGGCGGTGCTTAAATCCACCAAACCGGGCGAAATCGCCATCGTGGGATACGGCTGCCGGCTTCCCGGCGCCCCGGATGCGGACGCGTTCTGGGATCTCCTGCGCGACGGCAGATGCTCGGTCACCACGATCCAGGACGACCGATGGTCGCGCGAACGCTTCGGCCACGCCGCCGGCGCCGCCGGGCGCAGCTACACGTTCGCCGCCGGCCAGCTCGACGCGCCCTTCGCCTTCGACGCGGGCTTCTTCGGAATCTCCCCGCGCGAGGCCGAGCAGCTCGACCCCCAGCAGCGGGTGCTTCTGCAGGTGACCTGGGAGGCGCTGGAGAAATCCGGGCTGCGTCCCTCCGACCTGCCCAAAGCCACCACCGGCGTCTTCGTCGGCGCGTCGTCCAACGACTATTCCAACCGCTTCTACGCGGACCCGGCGGCCATCGACAGCCAGTTCATGACCGGCAACACGCTGTCGCTGATCTCCAACCGCATCAGCTACATGCTCGACATCAACGGGCCGAGCTACACGGTCGACACCGCCTGTTCGTCGGGGCTCTACGCGCTCCACGAGGCGTTCATGGCGATGCAGGCCGGGCTGATCGACACCGCCATCGTCGGCGCGGTCAACATGCTGCTTTCGCCCTATCCGTTCATCGGCTTCTCGGCGGCGACGATGCTGTCGAAGGTCGGGCTTTGCCAGGCCTTCGACGCCAAGGGCGACGGCTATGTGCGGTCCGAGGGCGCGGTGGTCTTCGTGTTGCGAAGCCTCGAAAGCGCCATCGCCAACAATGACCGGGTGCTGGGCGTGATCTCGGGCGCCGGAATCAATTCCGACGGGCGCACCACCGGGGTCTCCCTGCCCTCCGCCGCGCAGCAGCAGGCGCTGCTCGAGGACGTCTACCAGCGATTCGCCATCAACCCGGCCAAGCTCGCCTTCGTCGAGGCGCATGGCACCGGCACCCGCGCCGGCGACCCGATCGAGACCTGGGCGCTGGGCCAGGCGCTGGGTCGGCGCCGGACCACGCCGCTGCCCATCGGATCCGCCAAGACCAATGTCGGGCATCTGGAGGCCGGGTCGGGCCTCGTCGGCCTGCTCAAGGCGCAGCTGGCGCTGGAGCATGACCTGCTGCCCGCCTCGCTGCATTTCAACGAGCCGAACCCCGACATCAAGTTCGACGACTGGAACCTCGCGGTCGCCACCGAGGCGACGCCGCTGCCCAAGCAGGACGCCCCGCATTACGCAGGCGTGAACTCCTTCGGCTTCGGCGGGGCCAACGCCCATGCCGTGCTGCGCCAGCCCCGGGCGGAAGAACGCCGGGCCGAGCCGGAGACGGTCGAGCCCGGGCCGCTGTTCATCTCCGCCCGCTCGGAGGAAAGCCTCGCCGCGCTGGCCGGATCCTACCGCGCCCGCCTCGCCGGCGCGCCGGCGGCCGAGGCCGCGCGCATCGCCAACGCCGCCGCCTATCAGCGGGAGCGTCTGCCCCATCGTCTGATCGCCTTCGGCGACGCGCCCGCCGCCCAGATCGCCGCGCTGGACGCGCATCTGGCCGGTTCGAAACACCCGTTGCTCGCCTCCGGCCGCGCGCCTGCGCGCCAGGGCGGGGTGGCCTTCGTGTTCTCGGGCAACGGCTCGCAATATGTGGGCATGGGCCGGGCCGCCTACGCCGCCGACCCCATCTTCCGCGCCACCTTCGACGCGGTGTCGACCATCTTCGAGAAGCTCGCCGGGGTGTCGCTCGTCGAGGCGATGCAGGCCGAGGATCTCGACGCGCGCCTGCCCTACACATCGCTCGCCCAGCCGCTGATCTTCGCGGTGCAGGTGGCGACGGTCGAAAGCCTGTCGGTGAAGGGCCTGAAACCCGACGCCGTCATCGGCCATTCGGTGGGCGAAGTCGCCGCCGCCTGGGCCGCGGGCGCCTTCGATCTGCCCGACGCGGTGCGCCTGATCTACGTGCGCTCCCGCAATCAGGAGAAGATCAAGGGCCGCGGCTCGATGGCGGCCGCGCTGACCGGCGCCGTGACCGCCGAGCAGGCGCTGCGCGAAGGCGGCTTCGACAGTGTGGTGGTGGCGGCGGAGAATTCGCCCCGCTCCGTCACGCTGTCGGGCGACGCGACCCAGCTCGCCGCCTTCGCCAAGGCGGCGCGCAAGCGCAAGATCGCGGTGAAGGCGCTCGATCTCGACTACCCGTTCCACGCCCCCGCCGCGGAGGCGCTGAAGGACGATCTGCTGACCGACCTCGACTGGCTGCGTCCGCAGGAGGCGCGCTGCACCTTCGTCTCCGCCACTTTCGGAGAGGCGGCGGACGGCGAGGCGCTGGGGCCGCATTACTGGTGGACCAACATCCGCCAGCCGGTGAAGTTCCGTCAGGGGCTGGAGGCGCTGCTGGAGCTCGGCTGCGCCAGCTTCGTGGAGATCGGGCCGCGTCCCGTGCTGACCTCTTATGTCCGCGACACCGCCGCCGACCGGTCCCGTCCCGCCTCGGTGCTGGGCGCGCTGGACGAGAAGGACCGCGACGTCGACCTGCGCCGCGTCGTGGCGCAGGCCGCGGCCGAGGGCGCGCCTTTGGTCGAAAACCGCTTCTTCGGGCGCGACGCGCGGGCCGAGGTCGACCTGCCGCTCTATCCCTGGCGCAATCAGAACTACCTGGCGCCGCGCTCGGACGAGGCGCTGAACCTCTTCGACGTGGCCGACCGCAATCCGCTGCTGGGCGTGCGGATGCTGCAGGGCGGGCGCGACTGGCGCGCGACCGTGGACGGCAGGACGCCGGACTGGACCGTGGACCACAAGGTCGAGGACGCGATCGTCCTGCCGGCCGCGGCCTATGCCGACATGGCGCTCGCCGCCGGGATCGCCGACATGGGCGACGGGCCGGTGGAGCTCGCCGACCTCGACATCCTGCGGCCGCTGGCGATGGAGGATGGCGCGGGCTACGAGCTGCGCGTCCGCATCCAGGGCGACCGCCGCGTGGTCGACATCGACAGCCGCCGGCGGCTTTCGGGCGAGGATTTCGCCCTGCACGCCCGCGGCCGCCTGCGCCGCCCCGCCGTGCCCAGCCCCGCGCCGCGCACGCCCCCCGTTCCCGACCCGACCCGCAGCCTCGGGGCCGACGCGCTCTATCACCTGACCGCCCGCTTCGGGCTGGCCTACGGGCCGGCCTTCCGCCGCGCGCTGAACGTGCGGATGGTGGACGAGCGGACCTGCTTCGTGACGCTGGACCCGGGCCTCGACCTGATCGAGCCTGCGCGCCACGCGCTGCATCCGGCGCTTCTGGACGCCGCCTTCCACGGGCTCTTCGGCCTGATCGCCGAACGCGAACAGGACGGCTCGCGGTCCTTCCTGCCGGTGCGCATCGGCAGCCTGGTGCTGCACGCCGCCGGCGCCGCGCCCGCCGGGGCGTGGGTGGAGGTCACACGCGCCTCCGACCGCTCCATCGAGGCGTCGTTCACCCTGGTCGACGCCGCCGGCGGCGCCATCGCCAGCCTGACCTCGGTGCGGTTCAAGGCGGTGCGGATCTCCCGCGCCCGCCGCCCGTCCGAACTGACCTATCGCAACGCGCTGGTGCGGCTGACGCCGGCCTCCGGCACGCGCGGCGAGCTGGGCGCACGCCTGGCCGAAATGACCGCGGCGCTGACCGCGCCGGAAGCGCCCGAGCCCTCCGCCGGGGCGCTGCTGATCGACACCACGGCACGGCGCATCGCGCGCGATGCGCTGGCGGGGCTGGCCAGCGAAAGCCAGGTGCTCGACGCCGAAGCGCTGATCGCCGAGGGGCGGCTCGCCGCGTCGGCCCGCCCGTTGTTCGAGCGGATGCTGATGGCGCTGGAAGAGGACGAGGCTGTCGGCCGCGCCGAGGACGGGCGCGCCCTGCTCGACCCCGAGCCGCCCTACCCGCCGCTGCCGGCGCTGGTCGAGGCGCTGTTCGCCGAAGCGCCGCGGCGCATCGTGGAAATTTCGCGGCTGATGGCGCTGCCGACCGCCCTGCCGCGCCTGCTGGAAAAGGGACCCGGCGAGGCCGCCGAAGGTCCGATGACCGCGGCGCAGCTGCGCCTCGCCGCCTCCGGACCGGCGGGCGAAGGGCGTTGGGGCGCGTTGATGGGCGTGCTGGAGGCGGCCTTGGGCCGGGCGCGCTCCGATGCGCGGCTTGAGGTGCTGATCCTCGGGGCGGCGCCTTCCGCGCTGATCGACCGGGCGGCGAAGGCGGCCCAGGTTTCCGGCGTCACCGTGGCCGATCCCGACCCGCGCCGCGCGCGATCCCTGGAAGTCGGCGATCCGGAGCGGGCGGGCGTCGCCCATGCCGCGCTGGACGAGATCGCCGAGACGGTGCGCTTCGACCTCGTGCTCGCCGGCGACGCCCTTCACCGGATGTCCGCCTCCCAGATCACCGATCTGCGCCAGCGACTTGCGCCCGGCGCCGGCATCGCTGCGGTGGAGGAGGCGCCGAGCCTCACCGCCGACCTGACCGAGGGCGGCGACGCCCATTGGTGGGCCGAGACGCTCGACCCGGCCTTGCCGGTCGGCCGCCTGCGCTACGCCGCCGAATGGGCCGAGGCGCTGACCGGCGCCGGTTTCGACCGGGTCCAGGCCGTGCCGCTGGCAGATGCCGAAGCGCCCGCGGCCCTGCTGCTGGCCGCGGCCCCCGCCGGCGCGTCGTCCTGCGCGGCGCCCGCCAGGGCCGCCTCCGACACGCTGCTGCTGGTTCATGGCCCGGCCGAGGCGATGCTGGCCGCCGAGATCGCCGCGCTTGCGGAGGCCGCCGGCCGCCCGGCGCTGGCGGTGGCGGAAACCGACCTGCCCGCCACGCTGGAAGGGCTCGAAAGCGTCGAGGCGGTGCTGCTCGCCGGGTTCGGCGGCGAGGGCGCGCCGCTCGACGCCGCCCATCGCCGGATGCTGTCGGCCCGCGGCGCGCTGGGCCGCCCCGACGCGCTGACCCGGCTTTGGCTCATCGCCCGCGGCGCGGTCGCCGCCGGGCCGCTGCGCCCGCTGATCCCGGCGGAGGCCGCGGCCTGGGGCCTCAGCCGCGTGCTGGCCAACGAATTCCCCGACATCGACCTGCGCCTGGCCGATTTCGGCCTCGACATCCCCGCCGACGCGCTGGCCGCCCGCATCGTCGCCGAACTGCTCGACCCGGCGGAAGATCGCGAGACGGTCCATGACCGCGCCGGCCGCGCCGGGGTGCGGGCGGAGCGGGTCGACGACCTCGAGGACCGGGCCCGCGCCGCAAGGCTGAAAGGCCCCGCCGCGCGTCGGCTGGCGCTGGGTCAGCAGGGCATGATCGACAGCCTGGAATGGCAGGTGGAGCCCCGCGGGGAGCCCGCCGCCGGCCAGATCGAGATCGAGGTGACCGCCACCGGGCTGAACTTCCGCGACATCATGTGGGCCCAGGGCCTGCTGCCGGAAGAGGCGCTGGAGGACGGTTTCGCCGGGCCGACGCTGGGCATGGAATGCTCGGGCGTGGTGACCCGGACCGGGGCCGGCTGCACCCGCTTCCGGCCGGGCGACAAGGTCATCGCCTTCGCCCCCGCCTGCTTCGCGACGCATGTGCTGGTGGCCGAAGGCGCGGTGGCGCCGCTGCCCGAAGGCGTCGACCTGACCGCCGCGGCGACCATCCCCACCACTTTCCTCACCGCCTGGTACGGGCTGGTGGAGCTGGCGGCGCTCGCGCCGGGCGAAACCGTGCTGATCCATGGCGGGGCGGGGGGCGTCGGCCTCGCCGCCCTGCAGATCGCCGCGGCGCGGGGCGCGGCGGTGATCGCCACCGCCGGCTCGCCGGCCAAGCGCGAACTGCTGGCGCAGCTGGGGGCCGCGCATGTCTTCGACAGCCGCTCGCTCGATTTCGCCGACCAGGTGCGCGACGTCACCGGCGGGGCCGGGGTCGACGTGGTGCTGAACTCGCTGTTCGGCGAGGCGATGGAGCTTTCCATCGAGTGCCTCAAGCCCTTCGGCCGCTTCATCGAGCTCGGCAAGCGCGACTACTACGCCAACTCGCAGATCGGCCTGCGCCCGTTCCGGCGCAACCTGACCTATTTCGGCGTGGATGCGGACCAGCTGCTGGTCTACCGCCCCGATCTCGCCGCCAAGGTGTTCGAGGCGATGGGCGACGGTTTCGCCTCGGGCGACTTCATCCCGCTGCCGCATATCGTCTTCGATGCGGCAGAGGTGGTGGACGCCTTCCGGCTGATGCAGAAGTCCGGCCATGTCGGCAAGATCCTGGTGAAGGCGCCCCCTGCGGTCGCGCCCTCCGCCACGCGAGCGCCGAAAATCGACCCGCGGGGCGCTTGCCTCGTGGCCGGCGGGCTCGGCGGGTTCGGGGCGGAAACCGCCGCCTGGATGGTGGAGCAGGGGGCGAGGCATATCTGGCTGACCTCGCGGTCCGGCCGGGTGACGGAGCCCGCGCGCGCCGCGATCCGGCGGATGGAGGCGATGGGCGCCAAGGTGCAGACCCGCGCCTGCGACGCCGCCGACGAACCGGCGATGCGCGCCCTGATCGACGAGATCGAGGCCGGGCCGGCCCGCCTGCGCTCCGTCCTGCACACCGCGATGACGCTCGACGACGCGCTGTTCGCCAATCTGGATGCGGACCGGATGCGCACCGTGCTCAGGCCCAAGGTGGCCGGGGCGGCGGTGCTCGACAAACTGACCCGCGGGCTGAAGCTGGACATCTTCGTGATGTTCTCCTCGGCCACCACGCTGATCGGCAACCCGGGCCAGTCCGCCTATGTCGCCGCCAACTGCGTGCTGGAGGCGATGGCGGCCGAACGCCGCCGCCTCGGGCTGCCCGGGCTCGCGGTGGCGTGGGGCGCGATCTCCGACGCCGGCTACCTGACCCGCGACAAGGAGACGGAGGCGCTGCTGGCGACCCGGCTCGGCGCATCGGCGATCACGGCGCGCGAGGCGTTCCGCGGGCTCGGCCTCGCGCTGGCGGCGGCGGATCCGGCCGACGCCTCCGCGCTTTCCTATGCCCAGATCGACTGGGGATCGGCCGCGCGCGAACTGGCGCTGACCCGGACGCCGCTCTTCTCCCGCCTCGAGATGCCGGAAGCGGGCATGGGCGGCGAGGGGGCGATGGACCTGGTGGCGCTGGTCTCGGGCATGTCGGAGCCGGAGGCGCTGAAGACCATCGCGGCGCTGCTCGCCGGCGAGACCTGCCGCATCCTCCGCCTGCCGGCGGAAGAGATCGACCCGATGCAGCCGCTCACCGAAATGGGCTTCGACAGCCTGATGGCCGTCGACCTGCGCATGGCGGCGGAGGAGAAGCTGGGCGTCGACATCCCGCTGATGAGCCTCGCCGGCGGCGCCACATTGCTCGACATCGCGGCGCGGGTGTACAAGCGCATCGGACTGGAGGACGCCCTCTCCGACGACGCCAACGTGACCGGCGACGCGGCGGTGGACACGCTGATCGCGCGCCATGTCCAGGGCGGCATGGCCGAAGGCATGGATGCGGAAATGCTGACCGAGATCCGCCGCCGCGCCGAAAAGACCGAAGACGCCGCGCGCTGACCCGGCCTCGACCGGCGCCCATGCGGCGCCGGCTCCACGGCGTCGGCCCCGATGGGGTCGGCGCGCCAGCCTGACGGAAGGAGCCCGGGACCATGCCCGGCAGGAACGGCGAAGGGCGCTTCGGCGCCGCGAAGCGATCGGCATTGCTGGAGGAGCTGCGCGAGAAGCGGTCTCGTCGCACGCCGTCCGAACGCCCCACGGCCCGCACCGGCGCCCCGCGCCCGGCGCCGCCGGCGTTCGATTTCTCCCAGCTTTCGGGGCACAAGCAGATCCGCCTGCAGCACTCGGCCGCCGAGATGCTGGAGATCGAGGTGCCCTATTTCCGGGAGCAGTCGGGCTATGCCGGCTCCACCTGCGTGATCGAGGGGCGCGAACTGCTGAATTTCAGCTCCTACAACTATCTCGGCCTCAACGGGCATCCGGCCGTGCGCCAGGCCGCCAAGGACGCCATCGACAAATACGGCATCTCGGTCTCCGCCTCCCGCGTGGTGGCCGGCGAGCGCGACCTGCATGGCAAGCTGGAGGCGGGGCTCGCGCGGTTCTACGGGACCGAGGACTGCATCACGCTCGTCTCGGGCCACGCCACCAACATGGCGGTGATCGGCACGCTGCTGGGGCCCAAGGACGTGGTGCTGACCGACAGCTACATCCACAACTCCATCGTCGAGGGCGCGCGCCTGTCGGGCGCCGCCCGTGTCACCTACCCGCACAATGATTTCGACTGGGTGGAGGATTTTCTGGACCGCAACCGGGGCCGCTACGAGCGTGCGCTGATCGTGGCCGAGGGGCTCTATTCCATGGACGGCGACTGGCCCGATCTCGCCCGGCTGGTGGAGATCAAGGCCCGTCACGACGCCTGGCTGATGATGGACGAGGCGCATTCAGTCGGCGTGCTGGGCGAGACCGGCCGCGGGATCTGGGAGGCGCAGGGTGTCGATCCGTCCTCGGTCGAGATCTGGATGGGCACGCTCTCGAAGACCTTCGCGGGCTGCGGCGGCTATGTCTGCGGATCCGCGGCGCTGGTGGAGCTGCTGAAAGCCAACGCCGCGGGCTTCGTGTTTTCGGTGGGGATGGCGGCGCCGCTGGCCGCCGCGTCCCTGACCGCGCTGGAGGTGCTCGAATCCGAGACCTGGCGCGTGACCAAGCTTCAGGCGAACGGCCGCCGGCTGCTGGCCCGCGCGCAGGCGGCGGGGCTCGATGTGGGCGAGGCCAAGGGCTCGGCCATCCTGCCGGTGATCGTGGGCGACAGCGCCCGGGCGGCGATGCTGTCGGACCTGTGCTACAAGGCCGGGCTTAACGCGCTGCCGATCACCTTCCCAGCGGTGCCGGAAAAGCAGGCGCGGCTGCGCTTCTTCCTGACCTCGGATCACGAGGACGCCCAGATCGACCGGGCGGTGGAGATCGTGGCCGAGGCGCTGGACACGGTGCGCGGCCGCAAGCTGCCCTTCGGCACGGCGGTCTAGGCGGATCCGCGCGCGACGATCAAGCGGAAGGCGCGATGAAGGGGCGGGCGAGACATCGCCCCGGTCGCGCGGAGGATGACGAGGCCGATGATCCCCAAAGATGCCGACCGGCACGGGCTCAAGCGCGCGCTGCGGGCCCTCCGGGGTCCGGTGGGCGCGCGGCCGCGGCCGGTGCACTGGGACCGGACGCCGGCGCCCGGCATGGCGTTGCCGTGGCTGCTGCCCCCGGCTTTGCCCGGCCAGCCGCCGGTGGCGGTGGGTTGGGGGGCGCAGGCGGCTTGCGACCAGACCGTGCTCGCCGCGCTGGTCGCCACGCTGCGCCGCGACGGCACCTGGTGGTCCGCCATCGCCGCCGGCGCGCCCACGCCGCGGGCGCTGGTGGACCTGCGCGGCCGGCGGCTGACCGAATCCGAGCTGCTGCTCGACCTGCTGGAGACGGAGGCGGGGATGGCGCCCGGCGCCCATGACGGCGGGCTCGCCCTGGCCGAGCCGGGCACCCCCGGCTGGACCGCCGCCCGCGCGCGCGGGATCGTCACCGCGCCGCGCATCACCCAGGTGGATCCCGCGGCGCTGGAGCTGGTGATCGCCGGCGCCGGCCCCCTGCCCTGGCGCGCGGCGCTGGTGGGCTTGCGCGGGCTCGATGCCTCAGGCGCGCCGGTGGACCCGCTGCCCTGGGCGCGCCGGCTGCGCTATGTCGATCCCTGGACCGGGTCGCCGGTGTCGGCCGAAGAGGGACTGGCCGCGCTCGCCTTCCTGCGCGAGGCCGCCCAGCGCAACGACCGGCGCGCGATCACCGCCGGGCTCTCGGGCTGGAAACGCCGCAACGTCGCCCCGTTCCTCGCCGGTCCCGCCGGGCCCGCCCAGCATCGCGCCCGGCTGGAAGGCGCCCTCGCGCTCGCCCGGATCGAGGGCGGGCGGATCGCGGTCTGGGGGGTGCAGGACGCGGCGCGCGCGGAAGTCGGCGACGCCTTCGAGCTGGTGCATATGGAGGACGGCTTCGTCCGCTCGGTCGGGCTCGGCCTGCGCCACGCCCCGCCGGCCTCGCTCGCCATCGACCGCGAGGCGCTTTATTTCGACGCGACCCGCCCCACGGATTTCGAGCGGCTGGCGGTGGAGGCGGAGTTCGATCCGGCGCTGCTCGCCCGCGCCCGCGCCCTGCGCGCCCGGCTGGTGGCGCTGCGCATCACCAAATACAACCTGCATCGCGGCGCGAAGCCGCCCGAGGCCGGGGACCGTTTCAAGCTGCTGGTGCCGGGGCAGGTGGAGGGCGACGCCTCGCTGCGCTTCGGCTCTCCCGACGTGTCGGTCAACGCCGACCTGCTGCGCGCGGCCCGGGCGCGCAACCCCGACGCCTTCCTCCTTTACAAACCCCATCCCGACGTGCTGACCGGCCTGCGCCCCGGCGCGGTGGACGCGGGAACGCTCGCCTGCGCCGACGCGGTGGCAGTGGACGTCTCGGCCGAAGCCTGTCTCGACTGGGCCGACGGGGTGGAGACGATGACCTCGCTGATGGGGTTCGAGGCGCTTCTGCGCGGCAAGGCCGTCGCCTGCCACGGCCGCCCCTTCTACCACGGCTGGGGCCTGACCGAGGCCGCGAGCCCGACGCCTTTCCATCGCGCGCGCCGCCTGACCCTCGACGAACTGATCGCCGCGGCGCTGATCCTCTACCCCCGCTACGTCGACCCGCGCACCGGCCTGCCCGCCCCGCCGGAACGGGCGCTGGACTGGCTCGACGGCGAGCGGACCTATTCCCGCACCCGCCGCGGCCGGCTGCGCGACGCCCTGCGCGCGGTGATTTCGCGCGCGCGAAATGTGGTGCGATAGCGACAGGAGGCCCGGCCATGTGGCCGCAGCCCACGTCGCGACGTCGACAGAGACGCCGGCGCATGCCAAGAAAGCTCTGGAAACCTTGAACAAGTCTGAACAAGAGGCGGCGTGAGGATGAGGGTAGGGGCCGGCTCCAGAAGCCGCAGCCGGGTGATCCGCGGTGCGCTGGCTTCGGCCTGCGCGGCGGCCTTGCCCGTGGCCACGCCGATGCTCGTCAGCCCCGCCGCGGCGCAGGAGCCGCAGCCGCCGCGCGCCGAGACCATGAACCTGTTCGGCATGACCGGCCTGATCGACACCCCGACCGCGCGGGTGCAGCCGGACGGCCAGCTCAGCTTCACCACCGGCTATTTCGGCGGCTTCCTGCGCAACACGCTCAACTTTCAGCTTCTGCCGCGGATCGAGGGCGCATTCCGCTACTCGGTGCTCGACCAGTTCTTCTCGCCCGATCTCGACCTCTTCGACCGGTCCTTCGACATCAAGATCCTGCTGTCGGACGAGACCCGGAATTTCCCCGCCATCGCCATCGGGCTGCAGGACTTTCTCGGCACCGGCATTTATTCCGGCGAATACGTCGTCGCGTCCAAGCAGGTCCGCCCGGACCTGACGCTGACCGGCGGCATCGGCTGGGGCCGGCTCGCGGGGACCGGCAACCTGCGCAACCCGTTCACCTATGTCAGCGACGGTTTCGACGACCGCGACACGGTCGGGCTGCGCACCGGCACGGTGCGCTTCGGCCAGTTCTTCCGCGGCCCGGACATGGGTCTGTTCGGCGGCCTGGAATGGCGGCCGAGCTTCGTGGACGGGCTGGCGATCAAGGCCGAATATTCGCCCTTCGACTATCGCCGAGACTCCAACTTCAGCGATTTCGACCAGGAGATCCCGTTCAACTTCGGCATCGACTGGCAGGCCACCGACCTGATCTCGCTCGGCGCCTACGCCATGTACGGGACCACCTTCGGGGTGCGGGCGACGGTCTCGGTCAATCCCGGGCGCGACATCGCCCCCCAGGATCTCGGCGCGGGCCCGATGCCGCTGCGGCCGCGGCCGCCTGCCGAAGCCGGCCCGCCCCCCGGCCTCGGCCCGGTGGTGGAGCGGATCGGCCCGGCGCCGGCCCCCGGCACCGATCTGTCGCTGGCGAGGCTGGAGCTGGAAGCGGCCACCGAAGGCGCGCGCTGGGCCATCGCGCAACTGCCGCCGGGCGCCGTCGCCGACGGAACCTGCCCGGAGGCGTCGGCCTTCGACATCGACGCGCAGCTGGGCGTGGTCGACGGGGTCACCTTCCGCGACGCGGCCGGCGCGCCGATCTGCTCGGTGGTGCTGCGCCCCGAGGGGCAGCGCTATGTCGAGACCAGGCGCCTGCGCCGCGGCGGCTACGACACCGGCTGGTTCGCCGATCCGTCCGTGCACGAGGCGACGCGCGACAAGGTCCGCGCCGCCTTGCGCGCCGACGGCATCGACCTGGTGTCGTTCTCGCTGGAGCCGCAGCGCGTTCGGCTCGAGATCGCCAACCCGACCTACAACGCCCCGCCCCAGGCCATCGGCCGCGCGGCGGTGACGCTGGCCAACGCCCTGCCGCATTCGGTCGAGGATCTGGAGATCACGCTGGTCGAGCAAACCCTGCCCGTGGTCACCGTGATCCTGCGCCGCGCCAGGCTGGAGGCGGTGGCCGAGACCGCGGACGAGGAGCGCGACAGCTGGCTGGGGGCGGAGATCCGCGACACGCCCCCCCGCCCCGGCTCCCCGTTGCCCGAGTTCACCGGCTATCCGCGCTATTCCTGGTTCCTGACCCCGGCCCTGCCGGTCAGCCTGTTCGACCCCGATCAGCCTTTGCGCGCCGATCCCAGCCTGCGCCTCGGCGCGCGGCTGGAGCTGGCGCGGGGGGCCTCGGTCTCCGGCACCGTGATCAAGTCGCTGTTCGGGGCGTTCGACGACATCGACCGGCCCTCGGACTCGGTGCTGCCGCGCGTGCGCTCCGACTACCGCTTCTACCTGAAGGAAGGCGATCCGGGGGTGGAGCGGCTGACCGCCGACTACCTGTTCAAGGTCGCCCCCGACGTCTACGGCCGCGTCTCCGCCGGCATGCTGGAGCGGATGTTCGGCGGCGTCTCGGGCGAGCTTCTGTGGAAATCGGTGGACCGCGACTGGGGCCTGGGGGTGGAGCTGAACTACGCCCGCCAGCGCGACTTCGACATGTTGAGCGGCTTCCAGGATTACGACGTCATCACCGGGCACGGCTCGTTCTACTGGGACACCAACTGGCATGACCTGGAATTCCAGCTGGACGCCGGCCGCTATCTCGCCGGCGACTACGGCGCCACCTTCAGCCTGTCGCGCCGCTTCTCCAACGGCTGGGAGGTCGGCGGCTTCTTCACCCTGACCGACGTGCCCTTCGACGACTACGGCGAGGGCAGCTTCGACAAGGGCCTGTTCCTGACCATCCCGCTGCGCTGGGGCCTGCCGTTCGAAACGCGAGAACGGGTGCCGATCACCATCCGTCCGCTGACCCGCGACGGCGGCGCGCGGCTGGAGATCTTCAACCGGCTCTATCCCATCGTGCGCGAGGCCGACCGCACCGACCTGCACAAAGACTGGGGGAATTTCTGGCGATGACCGGGATCTCTCCTTGCCTTCGGTCCGCGGCGCTGGCGGCGCTGGTCTGCGCCGGGCTCGCGGGCTGCAGCGGCGGCGCAGGCGGCGACGCCGGGGCGGCGGTGCTGAGCCAGGTCGGCGGCCTGCTCTCCAACCAGGTGTCCGGCCTGTTCTCCGACGACGCCGAGACCGGCCCGCCTCCGACCATGACCCGCGAACAGATCGCCGGCGTGAGCGCGGCGATGGTCACCGCGTCGATCGACGGGTCGCCCGAAGCGTTCTTCGTGGCGCTGGCGCGGAACGGGCCGCGGGTGACCTATGTGACCCCGACCCGGCAGAGCCTGACCTTCGACGGCATGGCCCTCGCCTCCACCCACGGGCTGGGCGTGGACCTCGCCGGCTACAAGTCGGATCGCGACGCCGATCCGCTGATCACCCAACGCCCGCTGCACGAATGGCCGGCGCAGGTCACCCGGATCTACCGCTATCACGACGCGCTGGGCGGCCTGTTCAGCCGGACCTTCGAATGTGCGCTGCGCCGGATCGGGCCGGAGAACGTCGAGATCTTCGAGATCGCCTACGACCTGATCCAGGTCGAGGAGATCTGCCGCTCCCCCCAGCGGTCGATGATCAACCGCTACTGGGTGGACGAGGCGTCGGGCTACGTCTGGAAGTCCCGACAGTTCATCTCGCCCGAGCGTGGCGGGCTGGACATCAAGGTCCTGGTCGGCTTCGCCCGCTGAGTTCTTTCGGCGAAGGCGACGATGCGGCCGGGCGCGTCCTTCGGGGCGCGTCGTTCAGCACGCGACGCGCGCCCCGTCCCGCCGCCCCTCAGCCCCACGCATCCAGGCCGGTCCGAAAGCCGGTCCGAAACGAAAAACGGCGGCGCATGAAGCGCCGCCGTTCTCCTGGATCTTCAGCCGGAGGATCCCCCGACCAACTCCGGCAAGTCGCGATCCTGAGGATCGCCGCCTTGTCAGTTGGTTCCGCTGGACGAGTTCGACGCGGCAACAGCCACGGCGGCGCCGACCACGACAACGCCGCCGAGCGCGAGAACGCCGGCGGGAATGCCGAGCACGGGCACGGCGGCCAGCGCGTTCGGGTCTTCGGTCGCGCTGGCCGCCGTGCCGGACGCCGCATCGGCGGTATTCGGCGGCAGGGTCACGGTCTGCGAGAACGCCGGGCCAGCCATCAGGCCCAGAGCGGCAAGCGTCGTCATCACGAATTTCATAGCACCCTCCAAACATCCACTAACGGAAAGTTACTAAGAATCGCGCCGCATGGCAACAAGGCTTGGAGGGCGCGACGCAGAAATGGCGTCGCACCCCCGGGGAGGCGCTGGCGAAATCGCCGAGACCGGGGCCCGGCGAGGCGGCATCCTGGATGGCGCGGCCCTTTGGGGCGGGCGCCGCGCATGACGCGCAGCCCCGCGGCGGCATGGCCGCGAGGCGCGGTTTCACGGCATGGCGAGGCGGAACGTGGCGTCGCGGGGACCGGGCCGCCGGCTCCGCCGTCGCCTCCCGATCAGTTGGTGCCGGTGGTCGAGGTGGTGGTGGTCGAACTCACGCCCAGCGCCACGCCGGCGAAGAGCGCGGCGCCCCCGGTCCCGGCCAGCACCGCGGGGATCGCGGTGCCGGGCAGGGCTTCGAGGGTCTGCGACATGCCGACCCCGCGCAGGGCGGTTTGCGGATTCGACGTGGCGTCGCTCGATCTTGCGTCCTGGGGGAGCTCGGCGGCGTGAACCATCACGGGTCCGAGGGCGATCGCAAGCGCGGCGGCGAGCTTGGGCAGATAGGACATGTCGATCTCCGGTACACAGATTACGCTACTACTGACGTGTACCGAAGATCCTACTCCCTTGCTGCGCCGCAACCAAGTGAACCCTTGTTAATATATTGATTATGAACACCTATCTCAAGCGACCAATCGAATATTGCGGCGCAGCATGGTGCGCGTCGAGAAACGCCTGCAACCGAAGGGGGTCGGGATGCTCCGGGTCTTCGCCGCATGCGGCAGCCGCGAGACCGCCGCTGACGAAGAGCGCGTCGAGCCCCTGCGCCGCGGCGCCCGCGATATCGGTGCCCACCCCGTCGCCCACGCAGAGGATTCGCGAATCGTCGATCGCCCGCCCGGCCGCCGCCGCCGCGAGCTTGCGGCCCAGCGCGTAGATCGGCGGATGCGGCTTGCCGTAGCTCGCGGTCTCGCCGCCCAGCGCCTCATAGGCGAGCGCGAGCCCGCCGGCGCACCACAGCCGACGCTCGCCCACGTCGACATGGATGTCGGGATTGGCCGACAGCAGGCGCAGCCCGCGGGCGCGCGCGGCGGCGAGATCGTCGGCGTAGTCGTCCGGGGTCTCGACCGAGTCGTCCACCAGGCCGGTGACGATGACGCTGTCGGCCTCGGCCAGCGACACGCGCTCGACCTGGGCGGCGTCGAAGAAGGCTTCGTCCTTCTCTGCGCCGATATGATAGACGCGCCGCCCCCAGTCGCCGGCGTTGACCGAAAGCAGCGCGCTGTCGCCGGAGGAGACGATGGCGTCGAAACTGTCCTCAGGTGCGCCGAGCCGCTCCAGGTGGCGGGCGACGGAGTCGCTGGGACGAGGCGCGTTGGTCATCAGCACCACGACGCCGCCCTGGCCGCGGAAGGCGCGCAGGGCCTCGATGGCCGCGGGGTAGACCTGGCGGCCGTCATGCACGCAGCCCCACAGGTCGCAGAACAGGACGTCGTAGCGGCCGTCGAGCTCGGCCAGCGATTCGAGGATCTGGGTCATCGGGAGCTCCGTTCTCCGCCGCGCGGCCCTGTCGGGCGCGGGCTCGGCGTCGGGGGTGGGACATCAAGGCGAGGCCGGTTGGTCCTGCCAAGGCCGGGCGGCGGTGGCAACGGACAGGGCGACGCGGCGCCCGTCGCGAGAATCATGGCGGCGCCCCTGCGCGCTCGTCACGGTTGCGCGCGGGCGCGGTCCGGGTCAATTGGAGGGAAGCGAACGTCTTTTTCCCGGCCGCGCGGCCGGGCCCCATGCCCCCTCCGGCCCCCCGAGCCGGACCCCAAGCCGGAGAACCCGCGCCATGACCAGCCCTCGCCCCCCCCTTTTCGGCCTGTCGGCGGCGCCCCGCCCCGCGGTCGCGCTGGGTTTCGCCGGGCTGATCCCCTTCGTCGGCCTGGCGGTGCTGGCCCATGCGGCGCCGGTCGACATGGCGCTGCGCGCGCAATATTCGCTGGCGGCCTACGGCGCGACGATCCTCGGCTTCATGGGCGGCTGCCGCTGGGGCTTCGCGTCGGCGGGCATGGGCGAGGGCGCGACCTGGTGGCCGCTGGGCGTCTCCGTCACCCCCGCGCTTCTGGCTTTCGCCGCGCTGGTCATCGGCAATGAGGAGGCGCTGTGGATCCTCGCGCTCGGCCTCGTGGCGCTGTTCGCAGCCGACGTGTCGCTGACCCGCGCCGGCGGCGCCCCGGCCTGGTGGCCGGGGCTGCGCCTGCCGCTGACCGGGGTCGCGGGCCTGAGCCTGGTGGCCGGCGCGCTCGCCTGACCCCCTTTCGCCGACGGGTCTCCGACCTTATCTGAGCGAGGGGACCCCGCCCCTCCGGGCCGGTTCCGCTGCGGCGCCGAATGCAAGGCGGCCTTGCACGGAACGCTTGACAGAATCCACCTGCACGCTTACCTCCGCAGCCGTCAGCACTCTCATGCATCGAGTGCTAACAGCCGGATCTCCGGTCCGTCTGCGACGGAGACCGGACGCGAGATTAACCGTGGAAGCCGCAAAACAAGGAGCCACGACATGAACTTCACCCCGCTTCACGACCGAGTGCTGGTGCGCCGCATCGAAGGCGAAGAGAAGACCAAGGGCGGTCTGATCATCCCCGATTCCGCCAAGGAGAAGCCCTCCGAGGGCGAAGTGATCGCCGTCGGCGAAGGCGCCCGCAAGGATTCCGGCGAGCTGATCGCCATGTCGGTGAAGGCCGGCGACCGCATCCTGTTCGGCAAGTGGTCCGGCACCGAGGTCAAGCTCGACGGCAAGGACCTGCTGATCATGAAGGAATCCGACATCCTCGGCCTGCTGGCCTGAGCTGATCGTCGTCGATTCCCAGTCCCGCAACCGAATAAAATAGGAGCCTGACACATGGCTGCCAAAGACGTTCGCTTCAGCACCGACGCCCGTGACCGCATGCTCAAGGGCGTGAACATTCTCGCCGACGCCGTGAAGGTGACCCTGGGGCCGAAGGGCCGCAACGTGGTCATCGACAAGTCCTTCGGCGCCCCGCGCATCACCAAGGACGGCGTCACCGTCGCCAAGGAGATCGAGCTCGAGGACAAGTTCGAGAACATGGGCGCCCAGATGGTCCGCGAAGTCGCTTCGCGCACCAATGACGAGGCCGGCGACGGCACCACCACCGCGACGGTGCTGGCCCAGGCCATCGTCAAGGAAGGCATGAAGTCGGTCGCCGCCGGCATGAACCCGATGGATCTGAAGCGCGGCATCGACAAGGCCGTCGCCAAGGCCGTCGAGGCGATCAAGGCCGCCTCCCGCCCGGTGAACGACACCGATGAAGTCGCCCAGGTCGGCGCCATCTCCGCCAACGGCGAGACCGAGATCGGCCGGCAGATCGCCGACGCGATGCAGAAGGTCGGCAACGAGGGCGTCATCACCGTCGAGGAGAACAAGGGCCTCGACACCGAGACCGAAGTCGTCGAGGGCATGCAGTTCGACCGCGGCTACCTCTCGCCCTACTTCATCACCAACGCCGACAAGATGATCGCCGAGCTGGAGGACTGCTACGTCCTGCTGCACGAGAAGAAGCTGTCGTCGCTGCAGCCGATGGTTCCCCTGCTCGAGACCGTGATCCAGTCGGGCAAGCCCCTGCTGATCATCGCCGAGGACGTCGAGGGCGAGGCCCTGGCCACGCTCGTCGTCAACAAGCTGCGCGGCGGCCTGAAGATCGCCGCCGTCAAGGCCCCCGGCTTCGGCGACCGCCGCAAGGCCATGCTGCAGGACATCGCGATCCTGACCGGCGGCCAGGTTGTGTCCGATGATCTCGGCATGAAGCTCGAGTCCGTCGGCATCGACATGCTCGGCACCGCCAAGAAGATCCGGATCACCAAGGACGAGACGACCATCGTCGACGGCCATGGCGAGAAGACCGAGATCGAGGCCCGCGTTCTGCAGATCCGTCAGCAGATCGAGGAGACCACCTCGGACTACGACAAGGAGAAGCTCCAGGAGCGTCTCGCGAAGCTGGCGGGCGGCGTTGCCGTGATCCGCGTCGGCGGCGCCACCGAGATCGAGGTGAAGGAGCGCAAGGACCGCGTCGACGACGCGCTCAACGCGACCCGCGCCGCGGTTCAGGAAGGCGTCGTCCCCGGCGGCGGCGTGGCGCTGCTCTGGGCCTCCAAGGCGCTTGACGGTCTGACCGGCGACAACTCCGATCAGAACGCCGGCATCGGCATCGTTCGCCGCGCCCTGCAGGCTCCGATCCGTCAGATCGCCCAGAACGCGGGCCTCGACGGCGCCGTCGTCGCCGGCAAGGTGATGGAGTCCTCGGACCGCGCCTTCGGCTTCAACGCCCAGACCGAAGAATATGGCGACATGTTCAAGTTCGGCGTGATCGACCCCGCGAAGGTCGTGCGCACCGCGCTCGAGGATGCGGCGTCGGTCTCCGGCCTGCTCATCACCACCGAGGCGATGGTCGCCGATCGTCCGGAGCCCAAGGGCGCCGGCGGCGGCATGCCCGACATGGGCGGCATGGGCGGCATGGGCGGCATGATGTGATCCGCCTCCCGGCCCCCCTCGGGGGGCTGGGAAAGCGAGACCATCTCAGCCGGCCTCATGGGTCGAAACACGAACGGGGCCGCGCGGATCGCGCGGCCCCGTTTTTCATGCGCGTTCCCGGCCGGGAACGAAGGCGTGCGGCGCTCAGCTCCGCCCGCGGATCAGGCCGACCAGCGCCAGCAGCGCGATGGCCCCGACGGTCGCGGTGATCAGCGCGCCCCAGAAGCCCGCCGTGGCAAGCCCGAAGAACTGGAACAGGAACGCGCCCAGATAGGCGCCGATGACGCCGACCACCAGGTTGGTGATCAGGCCGTGGTCCCGGCGCATGATCTTCTCCGCCAGCCATCCGGCGATCAGGCCGATCACCAGGAACGACAGCCAACCAACACCTTCCATATGCGAAATCCTCTTGTGGCCCGCGACGCGGCGGGCTGTTTCGGGTTCGGCCGCGCCGCGGCCGAGGGGGGACCATGCTTCGACATTGCGGCGGATTTTCCGCGATCCGCCGCAGGTCGAAGTCATCGTTCAACGCGAATGATGGGCGCGTGCGCCCCGATGTCGAGCGCAGGATGGATCCCCGGGGGGCGGCATCGAGGTCCGCCAGGCCGCGCAGGTGGATCGGTCGCCTCCGGCGAGGTCCGCTCGGGCAAAGGGCGGGGAGGCCGACATGCGAAAGGGCCGCCCGACGGGCGGCCCCTCCTTTTGAGCGCTGGATCGCGGCCTCGGCCGCGGGCCGGCTCAGATCTCGTATTCGGGCATCGCCTCGAGCTCTTCGCGCGTGGCGCCGATATAGACGCGGAAGTCGTCCGAGTCGTCGGCCTGGGACATGATCTTCAGCTCGTCCATCGGGATCATCACGCGATGTTCGCCCATGCCCAGGAAGCCGCCCACGTCGACAATCGCGCCCTTCACGGTCTTGCCGTCCTCCTCGAGCACGAGGTCGGCCACGTCGCCGATGTCGTCGTTGTTGGTGTCGTAGACATCGACGCCTTCAAGCTGCTCGGCGGTCACCGTTTCGGCATTGACGTCGACCCAGCCTTCCTCGGTGGTCATGTCGTTGAATCGGGCTTCCATCCGGCTGCCGGCGGCGGACATCGCCGCGCCCGTCTTGTCGGCGGCGTCGCCGACGGCGTTGCCGGCGGCGTCGGTCTTGCGCTCCAGCGTCGACTCGGAGTTCTGCGCGGAGGCGGCCGGCGTCATGGTGTCGGTCTTGGTCTCGGTGTTCGTTCCGGCGGCGTAAACCGGCGCGGCGACGATCAGGGCCAGGGCGGTGGTGGCGATAAGGCGCTTCATGGGTGCGTCTCCTGCATCTCTAGGCGGGTCCGGCGTCGCGCTCTTTGGAAGCGCGGACTTGGAAGACCGGGTGTCCGCTTCGTGTCGTCAAACCAACTAAGCTCCGTCGGCGGATCGTCCATGCCTTCCTCCAAATGGGTCCGGAATCGCCATGATTGAGGCAAGGGGTAGGCTGCCAGAAAAAACCTTTCTACGCAGGGGCTTGGCACGGGAAATCGCCTTCATGCGAGACGCGGAAATGGGGCGGACTCGGGGCGCTTCAGATCATCGCCGCGAGCCCCGCGGCGTCGGTTCCCCGCGGCAAGGTCCCCGGCGTGCGTCCCCAGTCCCCCGCCAGACGGGTGGCGAGGAAGGCGTCCGCCGCGAGTTGCGGGCCGGTCCGCATCAGCTCCGCCGCCTGGATCAGCAAAGCCAGCCGTTCGACCAGGGCGCGGGCCTGCGCCTCCTCCGGACGGGCGAGCCCGCTCATCGCGGCGTCCAGCGCGACATCGAAGCGCCGGTCGGCCCCGCGGGCGGCGGCGAGATCGGCGGCCAAAGCCTCCGCCGCGCGGGGCTCGCGGGCCAGCGTGCGCAGGACGTCGAGGCAGATGACGTTGCCCGACCCCTCCCAGATCCCGTTCAGCGGCGCTTCGCGGTAGAGCATCGGCAGCGGGGATTCCTCCACATAGCCCGCGCCGCCGAGGCACTCCATCGCCTCGACCACCACCGCCGGCGCCCGCTTGTTGGTCCAGTATTTCGCGACCGCGACGATGAGGCGGGCGAGCGCGCGGGTCTCCTCCCCCGCCCCGTCGAACGCCCGTGCGGCGCGGGCGACCAGCGCCAGCGACCCCAGCCAGTCCAGCGCCAGATCGCCCAGCACCGCCTGCATCAGCGGCTGATCCGCGAGCCGGCGCTGGAAGGCGGAGCGGTTCCGGGTCCAGTGCGCCGCCTCCTCCAGCGCGCGGCGCATGAAGCCCACGGGGGCGGTGGCCGCGTCGAGGCGGGTGTGGTGGACCATCTCGATGATGGCGGGGACGCCGCGGCCGGGCTCCCCGACCAGCTGGGCGAGCGCGCCGTGATACTCGATTTCGGCCGAGGCGTTGGCGTGGTTGCCCAGCTTGTCCTTGAGCCGCTGCAGCTGGATGGGGTTGCGGGTCCCGTCCTCCAGCCAGCGGGGAACGAGGAAACAGGTCAGGCCGCCATTCAGGTAGGCGAGCGTCAGGAAGGCGTCGGACATCGGCGCGGAGCAGAACCACTTGTGGCCGGTCAGCCGGTAGCCGCCCTCCACCTTCTCGGCGGTGGTGGCGTTGGCGCGGACGTCGGAGCCGCCCTGCTTCTCGGTCATCGCCATGCCGAGGGTGACCGCCGTCTTGGCCGAGGCGGGGGCGACGCGCCCGTCATAGGCCCGCGCCCGCGCTTTCGGGACCCAGGCGGCGGCGAGGTCGGGGGCGGCGGCGGCGAGCGCCGGGACCGCGGCGTAGGTCATGGTCAGCGGGCAGCAGACGCCGGGTTCGACCTGCGACAGCATGTAGACCATCAGCGCATGGGCGGCGTGGCCGCCGGGAGCACCCTCCCAGGCGCGGGCGGCATAGCCCCCCTCCGCCCCGCGGGTCATCATCGCATGGTAGCCGGGGTGGAAGCGGACCTCGTCCAGCCGCCGCCCGCCGCGGTCGAAGAGAATCAATTCGGGCTTCGAACGGCGGGCGGCGTCGGCGTCCTCCATCGCCTGAGCGGACCCGATCGCCGCCGCGAAGCGTTCCAGAGCCGCGAGATCCCCCGGCGCGTCACGTGCCGCCGCAGCGCGCAGGGCGGCGTCGGGGGTCCATAGGTCGAGCCCCGCCGGGGCGGGGGGCTGGTTGGTCACCTCATGGGTGGCGAGATCGGCGCGGGGCGCGAACGGCATGTCTGATCCTCCCGTTTGCGGGCATCAGACACCACCGCCAGGGCTCGCGCCAGCCGGCCGCGACGGCAGGCTCAGGCCGGATCCTTGTGCACGATCACCTCGGCGTCGGGGAAGGCGTCGAGCATCTTGTGGCGGAGGCCCGCGCCGATGTCGTGCGCCTCCTTCAAGGTCAGGGCGCCGTCGACCTCCACATGGATCTGCACGAACAGGCGGCGACCGGCGGTGCGGGTCTTGAGGTCATGGTAGCCTTGCAGGCCGGGATGCTGGCCGGCGATGTCGTGCAGGCGGGCGAGGGTCTTCGCATCCGCCCCGCGGTCCATCAGCGCGTCCCAGGCCCCGCGGGAGATGATGATCGCGCCGCGCGCTAGGATCGCGGCCGCGGCGAGGCCCAGCACCGAATCCACCCAGGGCAGCGCGAACCATTGCGAGGCGACCAGCGCCGCGATCGCGCCGGCGTTGGGCAGCAGGTCCGACAGGTAGTGCAGCGCATCCGCCGCCACCACCCGGCTGCCGGTGACCCGCGCCACGTGCCGCTGCCAGGCCACCAGCGCGACGGTCAGGACCACCGAGACGGTCATGATGGCGATGCCGAGGCCCTCGGCCTCCAGGCTGACCGGCGCCGGGTCCGACAGCCGCACCGCGGCGCGCCAGGCGATGGCCCCGGCCGAGAGCAGGATCAGCGCCGCCTGACCGAGCGCGGCCAGATCCTCGGCCGAGCCATGGCCGAAGGCGTGGTCGTCATCGGCGGGCTTGGAGGCGTAGAGGATGGCGGCGAGCCCGGTCATCGAGGCCACCGCGTCGATGGCGCTGTCGGCGAGACTGGCGGCGACGGTCAGCGAGCCGGTCGCCTGCATCGCCCAGAATTTCAGCGCGGCGAGGCTCAGCGCCACGGCCACCGCCGCGACGCTGGCCGAAGCCGCCAGCCGGTCCTTGCTCATGGTCATAGCCGTCCCGCCCCGTCCCGCCACCGTTCCGCCATCTCCGTCGCCGACGCGTTCGGACGCCGCGGAGCAGATTGCCCCGCAGCTCTTCAACAACCTGTTTACGTCATTTTCAGCACGATCCCGGAGGTATCGGCCTCCGGGCGCGCCGCCTCCGCGCCGCCTGTGCGCCCTCGGCGCGAATGCCACGCGGCCGCGCGGTCGCTCCATCTAGGCGCCGGAGGCGATCCCGGCAACCATGTCCGGCCTGAACCCGCCGCCTGAGTCGCTGCGCCGCGTCGTTGGCCTCCGCCCTCCCCGCCCGCAGCCGACGAGCCCGTGATGAACGCCCCCTCCAAGCCCACGCCGGAGCTTCCCGGCCACCCCTCGGCCCGCGCGCCGCTGCCGCCGACCCCGACCTCCGAGGCGTCCAACGAGCGGGATCTGACCGAGGGGCCGGTGCTCGGCCATATCGTGGCGCTCGCCCTGCCGGCGGCGCTGGCGATGCTGTTCCACACCCTGCAGAGCGTCACCGACGCCTGGTATGCCGGGCGCATCGGACCGGACGCGCTGGCAGGCCTCTCGATGGCGACGGCGGTGTTCTTCCTGATCCTGTCCATGGGTTTTGGAATCGGCGCCGGGGTCAATGCGCTGGCCGGCGCGGCGATGGGGGCGGGGGAGCGCGACCGCGCCGCCGCCTTCGCCGCCCAGGGGATGAGTTTCGGAATTCTGATCTCGTTGGTTCTGACCGGGGGCGGCTTCGTGCTGGCGCCGGAGCTGCTGGACCTGATGGGCGCGACCGGAGGGCCGAGGGAGGCGGCCCGCGACTATCTGCTGACCGTGGTCGGCGGGGCGTTGTTCTTCGTGCTGGCCTACGCGGCCTACGGGGCGCTGGCGACGCAGGGCGACGCGAAGTCTTTCCAGCGCGCGCAGATGGGGGCGGCGGGTGCGAACCTGCTGCTCGATCCGCTGTTCGTCTGGGGCTTCGGCTGGGGGGTGACCGGGATCGGGGTCGCCACCGTGCTCGCCCAGGCCGGGGTCTGCGCCTGGATGCTGCGCCGGGCGCTGCGCTCGGGCCTGTTGCGCCCGATCCCGTGGCGGGCGTTCCGGCCGGATGCGCGGGTGATCGGAGAGATCGCCCGCCAGGCCTTCCCCGCCAGCCTCAACATGCTGGTGGCGACCGTCGGCATGTTCATGGTGCTGCACTGGCTGCAGCGCTTCGGCGGCGCGGCGCTGGCGGGCTATGGCGCGGCGCTGAGGATCGAGCAGATCCTGCTGCTGCCGGCGCTCGGCCTCTCGGGCGCGCTGCTGCCGCTGGTGGCGCGCAATCATGGGGCGAAGCGCTACGACCGGGTGCGCGAGACGGTGAAGCTGGGCCTGCTGATCGGGCTCGGCATGATGGCGCTGGCCGGGGTGGCGCTGACGCTGGTGGGGGAATGGGCGGTGGGGCTGTTCGCCGACGACCCCGCGGTCATCGCCCAGGGCGTGCGCTATTTCGCCTTCGCCCGCTTCACCATGCCCGCCGTCTTCGCGATGTTCGCCGCGACCGCGCTGCTGCAGGGCCTGCGGAAACCGTTCTGGCCGGTGGCGGTGGGGGTGTTCCGGCAGTCGCTCTGCCAGCTCGGCTTCGGGTGGCTGTTCGTGGTGAAGCTCGAGCTGGGCGTCGAGGGGGTGTGGTGGACCATCGTCAGTTCGGTGGTGCTCGGGGTCGTGCTGTCCTGGCTGATCGCGGGGCGGGTGATCGCGCGGGAGCTGCCGAGGGAGCTGCGGCGGACGCAGGCGTGATCGCCCCACTGATCGCCTCGAACGCTTTTTCGCCGCGATCCGCGACGGAATCCCCGCCCCGCGTCGTGACGGAAACGACGTCGCGAGGGAGACCGCCATGCGCCTGCCGATCATCGAAGCCCGAGGCGCGGTCCGCGCCGCGCTCGGCGGCGCGCCGGGGCGCCTGACGCGCGCGATCGCGACGATTTCGCGAGGGCCCGGCGGAGGGCCGGGATGCGACCGCGCAAGCCCCGGATCGGGCTCGAATCCGCCTCCGTCGGCCGGCGCGACTCCGGACCGACCCTCGGGACGCTGCGCCGTCCCGTCGCACAAGGCGGATTTTTCAACACTTTCAATGGCATGACCCCTATTCATCTGATACCAACCTAGCTTGACAGCTTGTGACCCCCTTTCTAGTGTCCGCTGCGACCGGCCAAGGGGCCGCGCAACAGGCGGGATGGGCCGCGGAGGGGTGCAACTGGGATGACCGGCACGTCCGACGACGACGCCGCCGGTCCCGGCGACCCGAACCGGTCCGATCTGGCTGACATCGACGCCCGACTGCAGGCGATCCGCTCCCGGCGAACGGCCGAGACGCGGCCTCGACGTGCAGGCGGGGGAAAGTGGCAGGGCGCCGAGTTCGCGTGGCGCATGGTCATCGACCTGACCGCAGGCGTTGCGGTGGGGTTCGCGATAGGATGGGGCCTGGACAGCTTGTTCGGGACGAAACCCCTCTTCCTGCTCGCGTTCGTCCTTCTCGGCTTCGCGGCCGGGGTCAGGGTCATGCTGCAGTCCGCCAAGGACATGCAGCGCCGAAACAAGGCCGGCGCGCCGCAGGGCGCCGCCGGATCCGACGTGAACGACGGCGCCGCGGCGCCAGAGGACGAGGGACGCTGACGGTGGCAGGCGAAACAAGCTCGGGCGGTATTCAAGCTCATCCGATGGACCAGTTCGTCATTCGTCCGCTGTTCGGCGACGAGGGGATGGGCCTGTTCACGGTCACCAACCAGACGCTGTGGCTGGCCATCGGGGTGCTGATCGCGTTCGCGCTGCTCGCCCTGCCGACCCGCAACGCGACGATCGTGCCGGGCCGGATGCAGTCGGTGGCCGAAAGCCTCTACATCTTCATCCGCAAGATGGCGGTGGACGTGCTGGGCGAGGAGGGGCTGAAGTTCTTCCCTTACCTCTTCACGCTGTTCGTCTTCATCCTGGTCTCGAACGTGTCGGGTCTGATCCCGGCCTCGTTCACCGTGACCTCGCATATCGCGATCACCGGGGTGCTGGCGCTGATGGTGTTCACCACCGTCACCGTGCTCGGCTTCGTCAAGAACGGGCCGAAGTTCATCACCCTGTTCTGGATCCCCGCCGCGCCGACCGTGGTGCTGCGCGTGATTCTGTTCGCGATCGAGCTCACCTCCTATTTCGTGCGGCCGCTCAGCCATTCCGTCCGTCTTGCGGGCAACATGATGGCCGGCCACGCGGTGCTCAAGGTGTTCGCGGCCTTCGTGCCGGCGATGGGCATCTTCGGCATCATCCCCATCGGGGCCATGACCGGCATCTTCGCGCTGGAGCTGCTGGTGGCCTTCGTGCAGGCCTACATCTTCACGATCCTGACCTGCGTCTACCTGAACGACGCCCTGCACATGCACTGAGGCGGGGCGCCTCCTCCACGACCGGCCGGGCGGCCTTTCGTCCCCGGTCTCAACGACTTCCAGACCACGAAGGAGCTTAGGACTATGGAAGGCGATATCGCGAACATGGGCCAGTACATCGGCGCGGGCCTCGCCACCATCGGCCTCGGCGGCGCCGGCATCGGCGTCGGCATGGTGGCCAGCAACTATCTCGCTGGCGCCCTGCGCAACCCGGCCGCGGCCGCCGAGCAGCAGGCGATGCTCTTCGTCGGCATGGCCTTCGCCGAGGCCCTCGGCATCTTCTCGTTCCTCGTCGCGCTGCTCCTGCTGTTCGCGGTCTGATCGGGATCGGCGCGCCGCCGGCCGGGACCCTGGTCCCGGGGGCGAGCCGCGCCGCCAGAAAACCACCGCGCGGCCGGACCCTCCGGCCGCGCGGCGCCAGTTTCCGCTCCGCGCCGCATCCCGCGCCCTTGCGCGACGCGCGCGGCGCCTGAGCCCAGGAGAGACCGATGGGTCTGTTCATCAGCGCCGCCCAGGCCGCCGAGGAAGTTCATATCGTCGAGGGCGTCGAGCATGGCGGGGACCACGGGTCCGCCGGCCTGCCGCAGGTCGACTTCAGCACCTTCCCCAGCCAGATCTTCTGGTTCGTGGTGGCGATCGTCGTGCTCTACATGCTGTTCTCCAAGATCGTGCTGCCGCGCATCGGCGGCGTGATCGAAGAGCGGCATGACGCGATCGAGGATGATCTCGACCGGGCCGCGGAGTTCAAGCGCCGGGCCGAGGACGCCGAGAAGGCCTACCAGGCCGCGCTCGCCGAGGCCCGCGCCGAAGCCCAGCGGATCGGCGACGCCACCCGCGCCGAGATCCAGAAGGACATCGACGCGGCCATCGCCAAGGCCGACGCCCAGATCGCCGCCAAGACGGCCGAGTCCGAAACGCGCATCGCCGAGATCCGCGCCGAAGCCACGGTCGCGGTCCGCGAAGTGGCGCTCTCCACCGCCCATGCCCTGGCCGACGCCGTGGCGCCGGGCGTGGCCGACGCCGCCGCGGTGGACGCCGCCGTCGCCGCCCGCACGGGGAACTGATCCATGCTCGAGAATTCCAACTTCGTCGTCGGCATCGCCTTCATCGTCTTCCTCGGCGTGCTCTGGTACGCGGGCGCGCACAAGAAGATCGCCGCGTCGCTCGACAAGCGCGCGGTGCGGATCAAGTCCGAGCTGGACGAGGCCCGCCGCCTGCGAGAGGAGGCGCAGACCCTGCTCGCCTCCTACGAGCGCAAGCAGAAAGAGGCAGAGGCCCAGGTCGCCGAGATCGTGGCCCATGCCCGGACCGAGGCCGAAGAGGCCGCGGAGCAGGCGCACCGGGATCTGGAGCTGGCGATCCAGCGTCGCCTGCGCGGCGCCGAGGAGCAGATCCAGGCGGCCGAGGACGGCGCGGTGCGCGCGGTGCGCGACGAGGCGATCAAGGTGGCGACCGAAGCGGCGGGCGAGGCCATCGCCAAGTCGATGACCGCCGAGAAGCAGGCCGGTCTGATCGACGCCGGCATCAAGACGGTCGGCGCCAAGCTGCACTGATTTTTCCGGCCTTTGGGCCGCATCGGACGAGACCCACGGGGCCGCCTTCGGGCGGCCTCTTTCGTTTGCGCCCTGGTCCTCGCGCAGCGCTCCGCGCCCTGGGGACGGGAGCCGCGCCCCGACCCGCGCGAGCGTGGCGGCCGTCCGCCGGCGCGGCGCTGAACCGGGGTCGAGGGCGAAACCCGAGAGGCCTGGCCGCGGACGTTCCGACCCGCGCCGCCGCTCGGTTGCGATGCGACGGCGCAACCGGGCGCCAAGCCGTCCCGATGATCGCAGATCATCTTCGCGGCGCAGCCGCGGGCGCGCGACACGCGCGCGGGGACGGCGCGCCGGGGCGAGGCGGGGCGGCTACAAAAAGCTCTGCGGATCCATGTCGATGCGGACCATCACCCCGGCCTCGGGACGGACCGAGGCGCGCCAGGCGCGCAGGGCCGGTTGCAGAGCGGGCCCTCGGGGCGCCTTGGCCAGCAGCCGCACGCGGAACTTCCCGCGGATCCGGTAGATCGGCGAGGGCGCCGGGCCCAGCAGCTCGGCCCCCGCCGCATTCAGCAGCGCCGCCTCGCGGGCCAGCGCCTCGGCCGTGCGCCAGACCCGGCCCTCGTCCGGCCCCGAGATGATCGCCGCCGCATAGCGCCCGTAGGGCGGCGCGCCGGCGTCGCGGCGCCGCGCCGCCTCCTCGCGCAAAAAAGTCTCCTCCTCGCCCGAGACGATGGCCTCGATCGCCGGATGCTCGGGCGCGTAGGTCTGCAGCAACGCCTCGCCCGGCAGGTCCGCGCGGCCCGCACGCCCCGACACCTGGCGCATCAGCTGAAACGTCCGCTCGCCGGCCCGCAGATCGCCGCCCCGCAGGCCGAGGTCGGCGTCCACCACCCCCACCAATGTCAGCAGCGGGAAATTGTGGCCCTTGGCGACCAGCTGGGTGCCGATCACCAGATCCGCCTCCCCCGCCGCCACCGCCGCCACGCGGGCCTTCAGGGCCGCCGCGCTCTCCATCATGTCGGAGCTGAGGATGGCGATGCGGGCCTTGGGGAAACGCGCCGCCGCCTCCTCCGCCAGCCGCTCCACCCCGGGACCGATCAGGGCCAGCTTTCCCTCGACCTTGCAGGACGGGCATTCCTTGGGCACCGGCGCGTCAAATCCGCATTGGTGGCAGATCAGGCGGTCCCGCCAGCGGTGCTCCACAAGCCAGGCGTCGCAATGCGGGCAGCTCACCGGCTCCCCGCAGGCCCGGCAGAGGGTCAGGGGCGCGTAGCCGCGGCGGTTCAGGAACAGCAGCGCCTGCTCGCCGCGCGCCAGCCGCAGATCCACCGCAGCCGCCAGCGGGTCGGAGATCCAGTGGCCGGTGGCGGGCGCATGCTCGCGCATGTCGATGGTGCGGATGGTGGGCAGGACCGCGACGCCGAAGCGCTCGGGCAGGTCGAGGCGGGCGTATTTGCCGGCCTCGGCATTGGCCCAGGTCTCCAGCGAGGGCGTGGCCGAAGCCAGCACCACCGTCGCCCCGTTCAGGCTGGCGCGGAGCACCCCCATGTCGCGGGCATGGTAGAGCGCGCCGTCCTCCTGCTTGTAGGCGCCGTCATGCTCCTCATCGACGATGATCAGCCCGAGATCGGCGAAGGGCAGGAACAGGGCCGAGCGGGCGCCGACGACCACCTGCGCCTCGCCGGAGGCCGCGGCCCGCCAGCAGCGCCGCCGCTCGCCCTCCGTCACCGCCGAGTGCCATTCGGAGGGAGTCGCGCCGAAGCGGACCTGGAACCGGGCGAGGAAGGCGGCGGTCAGCGCGATCTCGGGCAGCAGCACCAGCGCCTGGCGCCCCTGCCGCAGGCATTCGGCCACCGCCTCGAGGTAGACCTCGGTCTTGCCGGAGCCGGTGACGCCGCGCAGCAGGGTGGTGGAATAGGCCCCGGAGGCGACGGAGGCGCGGAGCGCGGCGGCGGCCGCCTCCTGCCCTTCCGACAGATCGGGGCCGGGGGTTTCGGGGTCGAGGCGCGCATAGGGGGCGTCGCGGGCCTCAGCCTCCGCCACGATCGCGCCGCAGGTTTCGAGCCCCTTGAGGACGGAGGAGGTGACCCCCGCCTCGCGCGCCAGCTCCATCGGGGCGAAGGGGAGCCCGCCATGGGCGTCGAGCACGTCGAGCACCCGGGCGCGGGCGGGGGTCATTTTCGCGGGCGCGCCATCGCCGCGCCGGTAGACCCGGCGCATGCCCGGGGGCGTGCGCAGGCCAGGGGCGCGGGAGGCGAGGCGGCCCATCATGCCGAACTCGGTCAGCGTGTAGTCGGCGGCCTTCTGCAGGAACGCGCGGGTCGGCGCGCCCAGCGGCGGCAGATCGAGCCGGCGCAGGGCGGGGCGCAGCTTTTCAACCGGATAGTCGCCCGAGCCCGGCCCCCAGCAGATGCCCAGCATGGCGCGGGGCCCCACCATGATCTCCAGCCAGTCGCCCGGCCCGCAACCGCCGGAGGGCGCGAGATAATCCAGCGTCCGGTCGAGCGGCACCGGGGCCAGCACCGCCACCGGCGCGCCGGGCGGATAGCGGCCGTCGGGCCCGGGCTCGACCCCCGCGCCATCGTCCGCCCAGCCGAAGAGACCTGAGTCCGTCATGCAACGCCGCCCCGTCCGACCGACGCCGCTTCGCGCGGGCGCCATGGCGAAGGCGCCCGCCTTGGGCTAAGGTCGCGCTCGATCCGGGCCGGGCGCCCCAACGCTGCCAGGCGTGCGCCGCCCCTCCTCGCGAAAAACCCTTCAGGGATCGGACGCAAAAGCATGAAATTCTTCGTCGATACCGCCGACACGGCCGACATCCGCGAGCTCGCCGCCACCGGGCTCGTGGACGGCGTCACCACCAACCCGTCGCTGATCGCCAAATCCGGCCGTGACATCATCGAAGTGACCAAGGAGATCTGCGACATCGTCGACGGTCCGGTCAGCGCCGAGGTCACCGCGACGGACTTCGCCGAGATGATTTCCCAGGGCAAGAAGCTGGTGAAGATCGCCGACAACATCGCGGTCAAGGTGCCTCTCACCTGGGATGGGCTGCGCGCCTGCAAGGCTCTGTCCGATGACGGGCACATGGTCAATGTCACCCTGTGCTTCTCCGCCGCCCAGGCGCTGCTGGCGGCCAAGGCCGGCGCGACCTTCATCAGCCCCTTCATCGGCCGCCTGGACGACATCGGGCTCGACGGGCTCGAGCTGATCGCCGACATCCGCCAGATCTACGACAATTACGGCTACGAGACCGAGATCCTGGCCGCGTCGATCCGCACCATGAACCACATCAAGGACGCGGCCAAGATCGGCGCGGATGTGGCGACGATGCCGCCCTCGGTGATGAAGCTGCTGGCCAAGCACCCGCTGACCGACGCCGGGGTCGCCACCTTCACCGCAGACTGGGCGAAGACCGGCCAGACGCTCTGAACCCGGGGCGCTCTCGCCCGCCACGCCCTCACGCCATCCAGGAGGTTCGCATGACCACCGCACCCAGCCCGGCCGACGCCGCGGACGCCCCTGCGCTGAGCCCCGAGGCGTTGCGGGCGGCGATCCTGGCCGCGCCGGAATCGGTGCTCGACGACGCCGAGGTGGCGCGCGCGCTGCTTCAGGCCCATGGCCAGCGGGCGCCGGAGGGGCGCAACATCGTCGACCTGCGCGGCGCGCTGGTCGACCGACTGGAACACCGGCTCGGGCGGCTGGAAGAGACGCATCGTTCGGTCGTTTCGGCCGCCTATGACAACCAGGCGGTGACGGTGATGATCCAGCGGGCCGCGCTCGCGGTGCTGGAGCCCGAGGATTTTCCGCATCTGTGCGAGGCGCTTGGGCGCTATGTGCCGATGATCCTGGGCGTCGAGACGCTGCGGATCGTGGTGGAAGGCGAAGAGGGGCCCGACCATCCGGCCCTGCCCGCACCCTTCGCCAGGCTGCCGCATGGCGGCGTGGCGAGCTACCTCGCCCGGCATCTGGGCCAGGGCGCGGAGGAGGACGGGCCGGAGCGCGCCGTGGTCCTGCGCCGCACCGGACCCGAGGCCGCGGAGGTGTTTGGGGACGAGGGCGAGCGCCTGGGCTCGGAAGCCCTGGTGCGGCTCGAATTCGGCGCGGGGCGGCCGGCGGGGATGATCGCCTTCGGCTCGCTCGATCCCGACCGGTTCGGGCCGGACCAGGCGGGCGACCTGCTGGAATTCTTCGGCGGCGTGGTGGCCCATGCCGTGCGGCCGTGGCTGCCGGTCTGACCGTCCCACGCGCCCCCGGCGAGGGGGCGGAGCACGCGCCCCCCGCGGTGCTGGCGCTGATGGGCCGGTGGCTGGCGCATCTGTCGGCGGCGGAGGGGGCGGCGGCGGCGACGCTGGACGCCTATCGGCGCGATGTCTCGGGGTTCCTCGGGTTTCTGTCGCGCCATCATGGCGGCGAGGTCACCCCGAAATCGCTGGGCGCGACGGCGCATTCCGACCTGCGATCCTGGATGGCGGGCGAACGCGGGCGGGGGCTGTCGGCGCGCTCGCTGAAACGCGAGCTCTCCGCGGTTCGCAGCTTTTTCAAATGGTTGGCGGAGGCGGAGGGGCTGGAGAACACCGCCGTTTTCGCCGCCCGCGGCCCGCGCGCCCCGCGCCGCCTGCCCCGCCCGATCACCGCCGACGAGGCCCGCGCCGTGATCGGCGAGGCGGAGGCCGCGGACGCGCCGGACTGGATCGCGGCGCGGGATTCCGCTGCGCTGACCTTGCTTTACGGATCGGGGCTGCGGATTTCGGAGGCGCTGTCGCTGACCCGTCGCGACGCGCCTTTGGCCGAGGTTCTGCGGATCACCGGCAAGGGCGGCAAGGAACGTCTGGTCCCGGTGCTGCCGGTCGCGCGGGCCGCCGTCGACGCCTATCTGGCGCTGTGCCCGTGGGGGCTGGAGCCGGGGGACGCGCTGTTCCGAGGCGCGCGCGGCGGGCCGCTTTCGCCGCGGTTGCTGCAGCTTCGCATGGCCTCCGCCCGCGCCCGATTGGGCCTGCCGGCGAGCGCCACGCCCCATGCCCTGCGCCACTCCTTCGCCACCCATCTGCTGGCGGCGGGCGGGGATCTGAGGGCGATTCAGGAACTGCTGGGGCATGCTTCGCTCTCCACCACCCAGGTCTATGCGGGGCTCGACGAGGCACGGTTGATCGAGGTGCATGCGGCGGCGCATCCCAGGGCGTAAGGGGTGGCGGCGGGAGGCGAGGGAGGGCGGCGGGTTCGCACCCGCCCTACGACGCGTCGGGCGCCGTGCGAAAGAGTTGGGCCTCGCGCCGCGACAAGCGCGCGACCCCGGCTTTCCCCGCCCCGATTTTTGGTGTCATCTCCCATGAACCATCGCTGCAGGGAGCCGCACCTCATGAAAACGCTCGTCGCCGCCGCCGTCGCGGCCATCCTCGCCGCCGCTCCGGCGCTCGCGGAAACCAGGATCGGCCTGATCACCACGCTGACCGGGGGCGGCTCGCATCTGGGCATCGACACCCGCGACGCCTTCATGCTGGCCATCGAGCAGGCCGGGCGCGACGACGTGACGGTGATCGAGAAGGACGACGCGCAGAAGCCGGACGTGGCCAAGAGCCTTTCCGACGAGCTGATCCAGAAGGACAAGGTGCAGATCCTGACCGGGATCATCTGGTCCAACCTCGCCATGGCGGTGGCGCCCGGTGCGGTGCGGCAGGGGGTGTTCTACATCTCGCCGAACGCCGGCCCGTCGGCGCTGGCCGGCAAGGGCTGCCATGAGAACTATTTCAACGTCGCCTACCAGAACGACAACCTGCACGAGGCGATGGGCGCCTACATGAAGGAGCAGGGGCTGAAGGCGCCCTTCATCCTCGCGCCCAACTATCCCGCGGGCAAGGACAGCCTGACCGGGTTCAAGCGCCTCTACGAAGGCGAGCCGGCGGCGGAGGTCTACACCCAGCTCGGCCAGACCGACTACGCGGCGGAGATCGCGCAGATCCGCGCCTCGGGCGCCGACTCGGTGTTCTTCTTCCTGCCGGGCGGCATGGGCATCGCCTTCATGAAGCAGTACGCGGCGGCGGGGGTGGACATCCCGGTCTACGGCCCGGCCTTCTCCTTCGACGAGATCATTCTGGGCGCGGTCGGCGATGCGGCGATCGGGGTGAAGAACACCGCCGAGTGGACGCATGACCTGGACGTGCCGGCCTCCAAATCCTTCGTGGCGGCGTTCGAGGAGAAGTTCGGCCGGGTGCCGACGATCTATGCGGGTCAGGGCTACGACACCGCGCGGCTGATCCTGGCGGCGCTGGACAAGGCCGACCCGGCGACGGATCCGGACGGGTTCCGGGCGGCGCTGGAGGCGGCGGAGTTCGACTCGATCCGCGGAACCTTCAAGTTCGGGCCGAACCATCACCCGATCCAGGATATTTACGTGCGCGAGGTGGTGGCCGGGCCGAACGGCAAGCCGACCAACAAGCTGCTGGGCGTGGCGCTGAAGGACCATGGCGACGCCTACGCGGCCGAGTGCCAGATGTGAGCTGAACCGGGGGCGGCCGGCTTCGGCCGGGCGCTCCCCACCCCCCCCTTCGCGGGGACGCGCGGGCGGGACCCGCCTGACGACCCTCCAACCTTTCCGATGAGGCCCGAATGACGCTGGCGCTGCTGGTGGAGCAGATACTCAACGGCGTGCAGCTGGGCGTGATGCTGTTCCTGACCGCTGCCGGGCTGACGCTGGTCTTCGGGGTGATGGGGCTGATCAACCTCGCCCATGGGTCGTTGTACATGACCGGGGCGTTCGTCTGCGCCTGGGTGGCGGGAACGACGGGGTCGTTCTGGCTGGGGCTCGGCGTCGGGGCGCTGGCGGCGGCGGCGGCCGGGGCGGTGGTCGAGGTGCTGGTGCTGCGCCGGCTCTATGACCGCGATCATCTCGATCAGGTGCTGGCGACCTTCGCGCTGATTCTGGTGTTTTCGGAAGGTGCGCGCTGGATCTTCGGGCCGCAGCCGATGTGGCTGGACGCGCCGGCGGCGCTGTCGGGCGCCGTGGCGCTGCCGGGCGGGGCGGCCTACCCGGTTTACCGGCTGGCGATCATCGGGGCGGGGATCGGGGCGGCGGTGCTGCTGTGGGGGCTGATCTCGCGCACAAGGCTCGGCATGCGGATCCGGGCGGGGGAGAGCGACCGGGAGATGATCGGGGCGCTCGGCGTCGATATCCGCACGCTCTACACGCTGGTCTTCGCGCTGGGCGCGGGGCTGGCGGGGTTCGCCGGCGCCATGGTCGGGGCGTTGCAGTCGGTGCAGGTGGGAATGGGCGAGCCGGTGCTGATCCTCGCCTTCGTGGTGATCGTGATCGGGGGCATCGGCTCGGTGAAAGGCGCCTTCGTGGGGGCGCTGCTGGTGGGCGTCGTGGACACGATGGGACGGGTGCTGCTGCCGATGGGGTTTTCGCATGTCATGCCGCCGTCGGAGGCGTCGGGGGTCGGTGCGGCGCTCGCCTCGATGCTGATCTACGTGCTGATGGCGGGCGTGCTGGTGTGGCGGCCGCAGGGGCTGTTTCCCGCGAATGGCTGACCGTCGCGAGATTTTCGTGAGCCTCGCGCTGCTGGCGGCGCTGGCGGGGGTCGCGGTCTGGGCGGCGGCGGCGGGGGAGCCGTATTACGTCAACCTCGCCTCGCGGATCGCGATCCTCGGGCTGGCGGGGGTGGGGCTGAACCTGGCGCTGGGGTTCGGGGGGATGGTGAGCTTCGGGCATGCGGCGTTCTTCGGGATCGGCGGCTACGCCTGCGGGATCATCGCCTGGCATGCGGGGAACTACGAGCCGATCCTGACCTGGCCCTTCGGGATGGAGGGGACGGACCGGATGCTGCCGATCTGGGCGGTGGCCGCCGGGGTCAGCGGGGTGGTCGCCGCGGGGATCGGGGCGCTGAGTCTGCGGACCTCAGGCGTCTATTTCATCATGATCACGCTGGCCTTCGCGCAGATGATCTTCTGGTTCGCGATCTCCTGGCCGGCTTATGGCGGGGCCGACGGGCTTTCGATCTACGTCAAGAACGGGTTTCCGGGGCTGGATCCCTATGACCCGCTCAGCTTCTTCGGGCTGGCTTTCGGGGCGCTGCTGATCGCGCTGGGGGTCTCGGGGCGGCTGCTCGGGTCCCGGTTCGGGGCGGCGCTGACCATGGCGCGGCTGAACCCGGTGCGGCTGGCGACCGCGGGGATCGACCCGTTTCCGGTGCGGCTGACGGCCTTCGTGATCTCGGCGGTGATCACCGGCTGGGCAGGGGCGCTTTATGCGGACCTGAACGGGTTCGTGAGCCCCTCGATGCTGTCCTGGCACCTGTCGGGGGAGCTGATCGTCTTCGTCATCCTCGGCGGCGTCGGGCGGCTGGTCGGGCCGGTGGCGGGAGCCGCGGCCTATGTGGCGCTGGAGACCTTCGTGGGCGGGGCGACGGAGCGGTGGCCGTTGATTCTGGGCCTCGCCCTGCTGGGCGTGGTGCTGTTCGCCCGCGGCGGGATCATGGGCGCGCTGGCCGGGAGGGCGCGGCATGGGTGAGCCGGCGCTCGCGGTCGAGGGGCTTTGCAAGGCGTTCGGCGGGCTGACCGCCACGGACGGCGTGAGCCTGGATCTTCGCCCCGGAGAGATCCATGCGCTGATCGGGCCGAACGGGGCCGGCAAATCCACGCTGATCGGCCAGATCGCCGGCTGGATCGCCCCGGATGCGGGACGGGTGCGGCTGGGCGGGCGGGATGTGACGGGCTTGGGCGTGGCCGAGCGGGCGCGACTGGGATTGGGGCGGTCGTTCCAGGTCTCGTCGCTGGCCCCGCCGCTGTCGGCGCGGCGCAACGTGATGCTGGCGGCGCAGGCGCGGCAGGGGTCGTCCTTCCGCTTCTGGCGTCAGGTGGGCCGCGACCGGGGGCTGATCGCGGCGGCGGATGCGGCGCTGGCGCGGGTCGGCATGGGCGCGCGGGGCGAAGTTCCGACCGCGGAGCTCTCCCACGGGGAACGCCGGCTGGTCGAGGTCGCCTGCGCGCTGGCGCTGGGGCCGCGCGCGCTGCTGCTCGACGAGCCGATGGCGGGACTGGGCGCCGAGGGCTCCGGCGCGCTGGCCGACCTGCTGGAGACGCTGAAGGCCGAGGCTCCGATCCTGCTTGTGGAACACGACATGGACGCGGTGTTCCGGCTGGCCGACCGGGTGTCGGTGCTGGTCGCGGGGCGGGTGATCGCCTCGGGGCCGGTGGCGGAGATCCGGGCGGATCCGGAAGTGCGGCGGGCGTATCTGGGCGAGGATTGAGGGCGGGGGCGCCCGGGAAGGCGGGTTTGCACCCGCCCTACGACATGCGGGCGCCGAGCGGGACCTCGTGGTCGGGGGCGATCAGGACCACGCCGGCGGCGTCATGGGCGCCGAGGATCAGAACCTCGGACCGCACCGGGCCGATCTGGCGGGGCGGAAAATTGACCACGCCCATCACCTGGCGGCCGACCAACCCTTCGGGCGTGTAATGCGCGGTGATCTGGGCGGAGCTTTTGCGCTCCCCGATCTCGGGTCCGAAATCGACCCAGAGCTTTATCGCGGGCTTGCGCGCCTCCGGAAACGGCTCGGCGCGGGTGATGCGGCCGACGCGGATGTCGATCTTCATGAAATCGTCGAAGCTGATCTCGGGGCTGGCGGCGTCGGACATAAGGATCTCCCGTGGGAACGTTCGGGAGACCCTTATGCCGGGACGGAGCGCGCGCGGGCAAGCCGCGGCGGCGTCGCCCACCGGCCGTCGCGGTCTGCGAGGACCCCGCGGGCCGGGCCTTGAGTCGAAGAGGCCGCCTGCGAGGGAGGACGCAGGCGGCCAGGCCGGGCGGGGGCTCACGGGGAGGCGGAGCGCTCCCGCCCGACGGTCTTCGGATGGGCGTCGGCGCGGGCGATCAGGCCTGCGCCGGAGGGGTCATTCGGCCTTGGCGGCCATCGCCTTGAGCTCTTCGATCGAGTCTTCGATACGGGTCTTGATGATCTCGAAGGCCTCGGTGTTGGCTTTCTTGGCGGTGTCGGTCAGCTCGGTCAGCGAGGCGAGCGCCTTCTCGTAGCCGGTCTTCATCTGCTCGACCTGGGACTTGAAGCTCTCCGGGGTCGGCTGCTCCATCTTCAGGTCGGTGAACTGCGCCTGCACGGCGGACATGTTCTCTTCGAACATGGCGACCTGGCGCTTGAAGATCTCCTGGTAGCCGGCGGCGGCGGCCTTGTTGGCCTCCACGAGCGCTTCCATGTTCTTCTTCTGCGCCTCGGCCACCGACTTCATGTCGAAGACGGGCATCTTGGCGGATTCGAAGAACTTGGTGAAGTCGGCGGTCTTGAACATCTCGGACATCTTGTCGGCGTCGAAACCATAAAACTTGTCGAACATGAGGGTCGCTCCTTGAGGTGTTTCCTGCGCGGTCGGGCGCTGTTCCTCGCGCCCCTTGGCATGACCGACATATGGTGCAACGCAACACGCACGTCAAGAGTTTTGTGCAGTGCACCATAAATTTCTGACCTTGCGTCAGCCTCGCGCGAGGCGGAGCGCGGCGGCCGCAGCGTCCGACAGGTCGAAGAGCCGGGCGAGGTAATGTTCGCGGGCCGCGAAGCCGGGACCGGACTTGGCCAGGAACTCGGATTCCATGGAGTCGATCAGGCGCAGCAGGCGGCGGCGATGGATGCCGAGCTTGGACTGGACCGGGTCGGCGACGACGCCGGCGAAGGCGGCGAGCAGCGCCCCCGCCCCGGCGAGCGCGACGGTGGAGGCGCCGACCAGCGCCGGGGACGCGGCGGCGGGGAAGGCGGAATACCACAGCGACCCCGCGGCCCCGCCGAGCGGGAAGGCGGCGACGGCGGCGTTATGGGCGAGGGTGGCGGCGAGGGCCGGGCCCAGCGAGATCGCGCCGGGGGTGAGCTTGGAGAAGACGGCGGCGCCGGCGCCCATGGTGGTGAGGGCGGCGGTCATCTCGGCCACCGCGGACCGGGTCCCGACATATTCGTCGAGGTCGTCGCCCCCGCGTGCGGCCCTGGCGACGGCGAGCGCGGGCAGCGCGGCGCGGACGTCCGGATCGGCGAGGATCGCTTCGGCGAGCGCGTCGCGCCGTGAGGGCGCGGCGGCGTCGCCTTGCCAGGGAAGTTCCAGGAGGTCGGCGATCACCGCGCGCTCCACCGCCCGGGCGACGTCGGTGCGCAGCGCGAGGTTGCGCGAGCCCAGCCAGTCGCCCGCGCGCCGCGCGCCGAGGCGGCGGAGGCCGCCGCCGCCCAGACGGGCGAGCACGTGGATCGGGGCGAGCGCGATGTTGGCGGGGGCGCGGGCGATGTCCCAGCCCAGCGCCGCGCGGTGCAGGCGGAGCGTGCCGCGCAGGTGGAACCAGCGGGCGACGAACGGGTCGACGCGGGCGCGGCGGCTGTCGAAATAGGCGCGCGCGGCGGTCTCGATCGCCGCACGCAGGGCGGCTTCCTCGGCCTCGGTCCGGCTCGGCGCGTCGTGCTCGCTCATGTCCTCGCCCCTTCGAAACGCCCCCCCCTCGGCATATCGGGGAGGGGGGGCGCAGGGACAAGGTGCTCAGCCCGCGAGTTCGCGGGACCGGTCGGCGGCGGCGGCGACGCCGCGGGTCATCAGCTGGGTCATGCCGGTGGTTTCGTCCATCAGCACCGCCAGCGCCGCGGCGGTGGTGCCGTTGGGGGAGGTGACGTTGATGCGCAGCTGGGCGGCGGTCTCGTCCGACTGGAAGGCGAGTTCGCCGGCCCCGCAGACGGTGGCGCGGGCGAGCTGCATGGCCAGCGCCTCCGGCAACCCTTGCGCGACGCCGGCGGCGGCCATCGCCTCGATCATGTGGAAGACATAGGCGGGGCCGGAGCCGGAGACGCCGGTGACGGCGTCGATCTGGCCCTCTTCCGTGAGCCGCACGGTGACGCCGATGGCCGACAGCAGGGCCTCGGCCAGGTCCACGTCGGAGGACGAGGCGTGGGCGTTGCCGATCACCGCGGTGATGCCGCGGCCGACGGCGGCGGGGGTGTTGGGCATCGCGCGCACGATCGGGACCGCGCCGAACATCTTTTCGAAGGTCCGGATCGGGGTGCCGGCCGCGATGGAGATGTAGAGGGTTCCTCCCGAGGCGAGCGCCGCGACCTGGGGCGCGGCCGCCTCCATCATCTGCGGCTTCACCGCGAGCAGGCAGACGGAGGCTTCGGGGATCGAGGCCGGGTTCAGCTTCAGCCCCTGCGCTTCCAGCGCCTTCAGACGGTCCGAGGGGTTGGGGTCGATCACGGTCACGGCGGCGGGCGCGAGGCCGCCGGCGAGCCAGCCGTCCAGCATCGCCCCGCCCATCTTGCCGCAGCCGAGCAGGACGAGCCCCTTGGGCAGGCGGGATGAGAGGTCGGGCGCGTCGGCGTCGGTCATTCGGTGGTTCCCCTTGCCGCCCGGCCGGATGGATCGGGCCTCCGCCCGGGCGGCGATGGGACGGGGGCCGGTCAGGCGCGACCGTAGGCCCCGGAGATGGCGATTTCCAGCGCCTCCTCCGCCGGACTGTCGCCCCAGCACACCAGCTGGAACGCCGGGTAGAAGCGTTCCGAGGCGTCGATGGCCGCCTTCATCATCGCCTCCACCTGCCCCGCCGTGGCGCAGCCGCCGCCGGCCATGACCAGGCCGTAGCGATAGACCATCAGCTTGTGTTCGGCCCAGAACGAGAACGCCCCGCCCCAGAGCTGGTCATTGGCCTTGTCGAGGATCTTGTAGAGCTCCGGCAGGCGCGCCTCGGGCGGGTCCATGTCGAAGGTCGAGACAAGCCGCAGCATGTCGTCATGGGCCGACCAGGCCAGAGACAGGGAATAGGTTCGCCAGTTGCCCTCTACGGCCATGGCGATCTGGTCGTCGGCCACCCGGTCGAAATCCCAGTCCCGGCGCTCCGCCAGGGTCTCGATCAGGTCGATCGGATGCAGGTCTTCCGTGGAAAGATCGTGCTCGAGCGCGTCCATGCCTCGTGCTCCTCCGAATTGTGGAGCCCCTGGCGGGATTGCCCCGCAAGGGGCTGAGAGGATGCGTTGTGGTGGGGGGGTTGGGCGTCCCCACTACGAGATATGGTGACTGAAGATGATTCGCGGCGCCAGCGAAAAATAGCGGCGGAGCGGGCCGGGTTTCGGCGACCCGGAGGCCGGTGCGCAGCGGCCGGGGCGTTTCGGATTCGGGAGGCGGCGGCGGGCGCCGCGGCGTCCGGTTTGGGTCGCCATTCGAGACGGATTGTTTCCACTTGGCCGCGACGCCCACCGTTCGCCCCGCGGGTCGGGCGACAAGCCGTCGCGGCGCGAGGGTTTCGGCCTGGATCAGGCCGGATGAACGGATCGCGCCCCACTGTCGCCCGATTCGTCGCCTCCTGTCCTTTTCGGATCGCGGCCATCGGATCAGTGGCGGCGTCAGTTCGGAGCTGTGCGCGGCGCTTGCGCCCCAGGCTCCGGATTGCCCGGGCTCGGCGGAAAGTCTCCGTGTTGGAGATGCGTGTCGTCGACCCCCCCGGGTCAGGTCTCTCTCCGATGTCCTCGACTGGGGTCGGACATCGGAGAGAGGAACCTGCCCCGGCCCCCACTCTCTCTCCCGTCCTCTCTCGAGCGTCAGTCGGGCGCCAGCATGTAGCCGGAGCCGCGCACCGTCTGCAGATAGCGCGGCGCGCGGGGATCGGCCTCGATCTTGCGGCGCAGGCGGGTGACCTGCACGTCCACGGCGCGTTCCTGCGCGTCGTCCATCTCGGCCAGCAGGGTCAGGCGGTCCACCGGCATGTGGGGCGTGCGGGCGAAGATCCGCATCAGCGCCGCCTCGGTCGACGTCAGGCGGATCGGCGCGTCGCCGCGCCACAGCTCCCCCCGGGTCACGTCATAACGCACCGCGCCGAGGCTGAGGCTGCGCGGCCCCTCGGGCCGTGGCGCGGGGGGCTGGGTGCGGCGCAGGATGGCGCCGATGCGCAGCAGCAGCTCCCGCGGCTCGAACGGTTTGGCGAGATAGTCGTCGGCCCCCTGTTCAAGCCCGGCGATGCGGTCCTCGGCCTCGCCGCGCGCGGTGAGCAGCAGGATCGGGGTGGGGATCCGGGGGCGCACGTCGCGGGTGAAGCTGAGGCCGTCCTCGCCCGGCATCATCACGTCGACCACCAGCAGGTCGAATTCAAGCCCGGCCAGCAGGCGGCGCGCCTGCGCCGCGTCGCGCGCCGCGGTGACGTAGAAGCCGGAACGGGTGAGGTAGCGTTTCAGAAGGGTGCGGATCCGCTCGTCGTCGTCGACCACGAGAATATGGGCGTTCGGCCCCTCGGACGGTGCGGGAGCGGGCGGGACGACGGGCGCGGGAACCTCGGGATCCGCGATGTTCTCCCGGTCGCTCACGTCTGCCCCTGGTCGTTGACCAGCGCCAGCACCGCATCGCGCCCGCCTTCGTCGACCATGCCCGCCAGCACGGTCTTGAACCCCTGCACGGCCTCGGCCCCCGCCTCCATGAACACCCTGCGCATCCTCGCATTCTGCGCCTCGGAGATGGAACGGACAAGCGTCTCCCCCTCCGGCGTCAGGGTGAGCAGGCGCTGGCGGCGGTCGGTGCGCCCGACCACCGACAGGATCAGCCCGTCGTCCACCAGCTGGCGCAGCACCCGGTTGAGCGACTGCTTGGTGACGGCGAGCGTCGCCAGCAGGTCGGTGACCGACATGCCGGGCCGGCGCCAGACGAAATGCAGGCAGCGGTGATGGGCCCGGCCGTAGCCGCGGGATTCGAGCACCTTGTCGGCGTCGGCGATCATGTCGCGATAGGCGAAGAACATCAGCTCCACCCCCTGCCGCAGCTGGCCGTCGGTGAGAAACAGCAGCTGGTCGCCGCGCGTCAGTCCCGCGCGTCGCGACGGGCGGGGGGTCGGTCCGTCGTCGTCGCCGCCGCCGCCGCCCGATGAGGCGGAGGAGCCGGAAACGGGGGAGCCTTTGGCGGGGCGCATGCTGGGGTCCGATCTGCTCATGGCGGAATTTTACGTCAGCCTTGTTGACGGGCCAAGCGCGTAATGCTAGCCCTGCGACCGCTCTGGACGAAATAATATTTCTCCGGGCGCCGCAACCGCGAAACAAACCGGATTCGAGACGGGGTTGTCGCAGGAGGCGGGACGTTCAACCGGCTGCGCGCCAGGCGTGCGGCGAGACGAGAATGGATGACTCCGATGGCTGGGGCCTATGACGATCGCGACGGTCACATCTGGATGGATGGCGCGCTGGTGCCGTGGCGCGAGGCCAAGGTCCACGTACTGACCCACGCGCTCCACTACGCCTCGGCCGTGTTCGAGGGCGAGCGCTGCTATGGCGGGACCATCTTCCGCGGGCATGAGCATTCCGAGCGCCTGCTGGCCTCGGCCGCGGCGCTGGACATCCCCACGCGCTGGACCGCCGACGACATCGACGCCGCCAAGGAGCTGACCCTGAAGGCCAACGGCCTGACCGACGGCTATGTGCGCGCCCTGATGTGGCGCGGCTCGGGCGAGGACATGGGGGTCGCGGCGGCGCTGAACCCGGTGCATCTGTCGGTCGCGGTCTGGGAATGGGGCGCCTACTATGGCGACGCCAAGACCAAGGGCGCGAAGCTCGACATCTCCAAGTGGAAGCGGCCGTCGCCGGAGACGATCCCCTGCCATGCCAAGGCCTCGGGCCTCTACATGATCTGCACCCAGGCCAAGCACCAGGCGCAGGCGCGCGGCTGCTCGGACGCGCTGATGATGGACTATCGCGGCTACGTGGCCGAGGCGACGGGCGCCAACATCTTCTTCGTGAAGGACGGCAAGGTGCACACGCCGACGCCGGACTGCTTCCTCAACGGCCTGACCCGGCAGACGGTGATCGGGCTGCTGAAGGAGAACGGGGTCGAAGTGGTCGAGCGGCACATCATGCCCGACGAGCTCGAGGGCTTCGAGCAGTGCTGGCTGACCGGCACCGCCGCCGAGGTGACCCCGGTGGGGCAGATCGGCGACTACACTTTCGAGGTCGGCGCGATGGCGGTGGATATCGCCACCCAGTACGAGAATCTGGTGCGCGGCAAACGCTGAGACAGGCGTCCCTGAGGGGGCGCGTCGACCATCGGCCCCAGCGGGGCGCGTGGAGCATCGCGAAGAGGCCGGGGGCGGAACCGCCTCCGGCCTTTTTTGGCTCAGGAGTGCTTTCGGGGTTCGCGCGATCCCTCCGGCCTCCGCCCGGATCGCGATCGCGCGAGGCGGCGGGCGACGCGCTTGCCGGCCCCGCCCGGCGGGCCACTTGACCAGGGATGGAACGACATGACGCCGGGCCCGACGGGAGACAGCAGATGACCCAGCCGCATCGCGCGCGCAGGACCGGAACCGCGGGGGCCCGCATCGCGCTGGGGCTCTCGGCGGCGCTGGCCGGCGGGATCGGGCCGGGGACCGCGCAGGAGGCGGCGCCGCGCGATCAGCGGCTGGTGTTTCACCTCGACTGGGGCCCGGCCCCGCTGGCCCGCATCGAGATGAATATCGTCGAGGACGGCGCGCCCGACGCCCGTCGACGGGTGGCGGAGGCGACCGGCACGCCCGTCGGCCTTGCCGGGATGTTCGCCAGCTTCACCCTCAACCAGCGCGGCCAGAGCCTGCCCGACGGATCGCGCCGCTTCGAGTCCACCACCGATTTCGGCGACGAGCCCGCCATCCGCAGCGTGCGCTGGGCGGGCCCCGACGCCGCGCCGGAAGTGCTGGATGCGGGCCCCCCGCCCGACCGCCCCCTGACCCCGATCCCCGCGGGCGAGCTGGACGACACCATCGATCCGTCCAACGCGGCGCTGTCGCTGCTCGATCAGGTGGCGGCGGGCGAGGGCTGCGACGCCGTCCACCGCCTGTTCGACGGCCTGCGCCGGCTGGACATGACGGTGATCGACGAGGGCGAGGAGATTCTGGCGGGCGATCGCGACTGGACCTATTCCGGCCCCGCCCATCGCTGCCGCATCGAATTCAAGCGGGTCGGCGGCTTTCCTGTGAGCCGGGACCAGGTCGCCGCCGCCCCCCGCTCTGGCCGCGACGGGCCGACGGGGCGGGACGGGGGCGCGGGGCTCGACATCTCCGGTTCGCTCTGGCCCCGCGACGTGCAGGAAAGCGACTATGACCGGGTGCTGTGGCTGGCGGAGCTGCCGGCGGGAATGTCGCCGGTGCGGCTGCGGGTGGAATGGCCGCTGGGCTATGTGACCGCGCGCATCGACCTGAGCGAATGAGCGCGGAGACTCGGTCCCCGCGCCGCGCCCGGCCCCTGCGACCGCCCCCTGCGACCGGGGCCCGCGACACCGGGCCCGCCCCGGCCCGCCCCCCGCCGCCGCGCCCTGTTGGAGGCCGAAACCCCTGCGCCGCCTGCGAATTCACCCCTGCGACAGCCTGCGGTGACGCAGGATGAGGCGCCTGTTGCGCGTATATTGAGCGATTGCCTTTCTTGAGGTATGGTGCTCGCCCATGAGGCCCGCGATCCGGGTTCTCGACACAACCGCGTTGCGGAGGAAACCGATCTGACCGATCTCGCTGGCGCAGGGGCCGATCCCCTGCCGGAGAACACGGACAGGGTGGGCGGCGAAGCGCTGCTCTCCATGATCCTGGGCTCGCTCGAGGACGACAAGGCCGAGGACGTCGTGCAGGCCGATCTGCGCGGAAAGTCCGAAATCGCCGACTACATGGTGATCGCCTCTGGCCGCTCGTCCCGTCAGGTGGCCGCCATCTCGGAAAAGCTGGTCGAAAAGCTCAAGGTGGACGCGAACATTCTCGCGCGCGCCGAAGGCAAGGAAACCGGCGACTGGGTGCTGATCGACGCGGGCGATGTCATCGTCCACGTGTTCCGCCCCGAGGTGCGCGAATTCTACCAGCTCGAAAAGATGTGGCTGCCGGCGGAGGAGGCTTCGCGCCGCGCCGCCGCCCAGGCCGCGGCCCAGCCCGCCGCCATGCCGCCGCAGGCTCCGGGCGCGCGCGCCTACGCCTGACCCGATGCGCCGCCGCGGCTGGACCGCGGCGGCGATCGACTGATTCTCGGCCCGTCGGCGCGCCCCTGCGGCGTGGGCCTGTGGAACGGCTGCTGCGCGACCTTCTCCCCCCATTCAAAAAAACCGGAGGCGCCCGCCTGTGAAGCTGTCGCTGATCGCCGTCGGCCGCGCGCGCGGCGGGCCTGAGGCGGAGCTCGTCTCCGACTACCTCGCCCGCTTCGAGCGGACCGCGAAGCCGCTGGGCTTCGGCCCCTGCCGCCTGGCGGAGGTCGAGGACAAGCGCGGCCGCGGTCCGGAGGCGGAGTCGGCGCTGGTGCTGGGCGCGGTCCCCGACGGCGCGGCGCTGATCGCGCTGGACGAGCGGGGGCGGCAGATGTCCTCCCCCGATTTCGCGGCGCTGCTGGCGCGCTGGCGGGACGAGGGGCGGCGGGATTGCGCGCTGGCCATCGGCGGCGCGGACGGCCATGCGCCGGAGCTGCGGGCGCGGGCCGACCTGCTGCTGGGCTTCGGGCCGATGGTCTGGCCGCATATGCTGGTGCGGGTGATGGCGGCGGAGCAGATCTATCGCGCCGCCTCGATTCTGGCGGGCGCGCCTTATCATCGGGCGTGAGACGCGCGGCGATCGCCACGCGCCGCCTGAACTGAAAATGAATAAATCATTGACCTGACATGCGCACCGCCCTATCGCGAGCCGATACGAGATTTGCGGGAGCGTTGTGTTGAGCCTTCATCATCTTCTGGGCGCCGTCGCGCTGCTTGCGGCGCTGGTCGCCGGCCACGGCGCGCAGGCGGATGACGGCGGCGGGGGGCCGATGGCGGCGTTCGAATCGTCGCCCGGCGCCTCCGTCGGCGCCTCCGTCGACGTTGGCGACGACGCGGACGCGACCGGTTTCGCCCCGCTGGGGATGATCGGCGCGACCAGCGGGCCCGGACCTGCGGCCGCGGCGCTGAGCACGGCGCTGCCGCTGCTGGGCGCGGGCCTGGCCGGGCTCGGCCTGATCGCCGGTCGGCGCCGCGTCGTCTGACGCCGCGGCCCGGGCTCCGGGGGATCCGCGGCGCGTCATGATGGGCCGCGCGACGAAGCGCGCTCGACGTCGCGCGGCCGCCGCGCTAGGCAAGGCGCCATGAAAAATGCACCGCGCCCGCTCTCGCCCGTCCTGAAGATCGCGCTCGAATTCGGGCCGCTGGTGCTGTTCTTCATCGTCTATCAACGCTCGGACATCTTCACCGCGACGATGGTGTTCATTCCGGTGATCCTGGCCGCGCTCGCCGCCTCGTGGATCCTGACCCGCCACCTGCCGCGGATGTCGGTGGTGACGGCGGTGGTGGTGGTGGTGTTCGGCGGGCTGACGCTGTGGCTGAAGGACGCCACTTTCATCAAGATGAAGCCGACGATCATCAATTGCCTGTTCGCCTTCGGCCTCGGCTTCGGGCTGTGGCGGGGGCGGAGCTATCTGCGCGACCTGATCGGCGCGGCCCTGCCCCTGACGGACGAGGGCTGGCGGCTGCTGACCCTGCGCTGGATGGGCTGGTTCCTGTTCTGCGCGGTGCTGAACGAGGCGATCTGGCGGACCCAGTCCGAAGAGTTCTGGGTGACCTTCAAGACCTTCGCCAGCCCGGCGCTGACCTTCCTGTTCATGCTGGCGCAGATGCCGTTGCTGAAGAAATACGCGCCGGAAGAGACCGAGACGCCGGGGCCCGACGCCTGAGGGGGAAGGCGGGCTGGCGCCCGCCCTACGCTTGCGGGAGGGTCAGTCCTTGGCGGGAGTCCAGCCGGCGGCGCGCAGCGCGGGGAGGATCTTGGTCTCCAGATCGGTGTTCTGGATCGGGCCGACATGCTTGTAGGTGATGTTGCCTTCATCATCGATCACGAAGGTCTCGGGCACGCCGTAGACCCCCCACTCGATCCCCGTGCGGCCTTTGACGTCGGCGCCGACCTGGTCGAACGGGTCGCCGAGCTCGGCCAGGAAGCCGCGGGCGGACTCTCGCTTGTCCTTGTAATTGATCGCGTCGATGGTGAGGCCCATCGCGGCGAGCTTCATCAGCTCGGGATGCTCGACCCGGCACGGCCCGCACCAGCTCGCCCAGATGTTCACCAGCTTCACGCCCTCGCCCTTCAGCGAGGCGGTGACGAAGTTCGGCGCGCCCTCGCGCAGGCTGGGCAGGTCGAATTCGGGGGCGGGGCGGTCGATCAGAGTGGAGGGCAGCGCGTCCTGGTCGCGGCCGAGCATCTGGTAGGAGAGGCCGGCGAGCGCCAGGAAGGCGAGCAGCGGGAACAGGATCCAGACCGGGAATTTCGCAGGGGACTTCTGGGTCAAGCGACGGGCTCCTGGTCGGCTTCGGCGGGGCGGCGGCGGCCATGGCGGGCTTCGAGCCGGGCGAGCTCGGCCTTGGCCCGCGCGGCGGCGCGAAGCGAGAGCCCGACCACCAGCGCGAGCACCCCGATGGCGACCGCGTAGGAGGCGAGCACATAGGTCCCGTAAGCGCCGAGATCGGGCATCATGCGCCCTCTCCCGCGGCGAGGCGGATGGCGCGGGCGCGGCGCAGGCGGATCTCGGTCCGGACCCGCAGCAGCAGCAGCGCGAGAAACAAAAGGAAGAAGCCGGCGAGCGACAGCACCAGCGGGCGCCAGAACACGTCGGCGACGTTGGTCTCCCGGTCGAGCGACAGCGACGCGCCCTGGTGCAGGCCCTGCGACCAGAACAGCACGGCGTAGCGCGAGACCACGGCGAAGACGGAACCCACGAGGCAAAGGACGGCGGTCAGGTCGGCGGCGGCGTCGGGATCCTCGATGGCCGACCAGAGGGCGGCGTAGCCGACATAGAAGAACATCAGGATCAGGAAAGAGGTCAGCCGCGGATCCCAGGCCCAGGCCGCCCCCCACATCGGCTGGCCCCAGAGGGCGCCGGTGATCAGCGCGATCAGGGTCATCGCCGCCCCGATGGGTGCGGCGGCCTTGGCGGCGAGGGCGGACACGTGGTGGCGGCGGATCAGCCAGATCAGGCTCATCACCGCCATCATGACGTAGATGTTGATCGCCATGGTGGCGGCGGGGACGTGGACGTAGATGATCTTGACGGTGGAGCCCTGGCGGAAATCGTCGGGCGTGCCGAAGAACCCCCAGCCGAGCCCGCCGATCAGAGCGATGGCGGCCAGCGCCGACACCCAAGGCAGAATCGCCCCGCTCAACCGCATGAAGCGGGCGGGGTTGGCGAATTCCCAGAGACTGCGGATCCGGCCTGCCATGATGCGTGCTTAGCCGCGGCGCGACGCTCAGGCAATGCCGCGGGGATGAAACCCGCGTCACGAGCCGGCGAGGCAGGCGGGAGAGGGGCCCGGGGCGTGACGCCGCGTTCCACGGTCCGGGGCTCAACCTCGTTGCCGGAATCCCCGGGCGGCGCCTATCGTGAGGGATGAGCCGCCGCCTGCCCCCTGTCGCCCTGGCCGCCGCCCTGGGCATGTTCGCCGGTCTCGCGCCCGGGGCGGCGGCGACGCTGGATGCGGCGGGGCGCCCCCCGACGCTCGAGGTCGACATGGAGCTGATCCTCGCCGTCGACATCTCGCGCTCCATGGACATCGAGGAGCTGCGCCTGCAGCGCGACGGCTATGTGCGGGCGCTGCGCGATCCCGACGTGATCGCGGCGGCGCGGGGCGGGCTGCTGGGGCGAATCGCGGTGCTCTATTTCGAATGGGCCGGGCCGAATTCGCGCAACGTCATCGGCGGCTGGACCCTGATCGAGGATGCCCAAGGGGCCGAAGCCCTGGCGGAGGCGCTGGAGGCGGGGCCGATCACGGCCGCGGTGGGCACCTCGATCTCCGGCGCGCTGGACTGGGCGGCGGGGGAGTTCGACCGCAACGCCTATGAGGGACTGCGCCGGGTCATCGACATCTCGGGCGACGGGCCCAACAACTCGGGCGCGGGGGTGGAGGCGGCGCGGGACGCGGCGGTGGCCCGCGGGGTGACCATCAACGGGCTGCCGGTGATGCTGAAGGCGCGGGACGGGCCGTTCAGCCTGCGCGATCTGGACATCTATTACGAGGACTGCGTGATCGGCGGGCCGCTGAGCTTCGTGCTGCCGTTATATGACTCGGCCCGGTTCGCGGAAACGATCCGGCGCAAGCTGATTCTCGAGATCGCCGGCGAGCCGCCGCCCCCGGTTTTCGCACCCGGGATCCACGATACGCCGCAGGCGATCCCGGCGCAGGCGGGGCTCGGGGGGGCGACGACGGCGAAGCGGATCGACTGCTTCGTGGGCGAGAACCGGCGTCGCCGCTGGATGGAGAATGGCGGCTGGGAATGGTGAGCGCGGCTCAGCCCTTGCGCGCCATCACCGGCGCCCCGGCGCCATGCTCGGTCTTGTCCCACCACATCGGGGCGACCACCGCCTCGGCCAGGCTCTTGATCGCCGAGAGGGTCGCGAGCGGCCAGTAGAACGGCAGGGTCAGGGTCCAGACCGCGAGGTCGAGCCGCCTGGCGCGCCGCAATCCCTCCAGCGCCGCGGCCAGCATCACCAGTTGCCCGACATGCAGCGCGATCAGCAGGGCCACGACCACCGACTCCGGCAGCGCCGTGGCGTCGAAGCCGCGCTCGTAAAATCCCCAGGCGAACCAGGCGGTCCACAGCAGCGGCTGGCCGAGAAAGGCCGAGGCGGCGCCGATGAAATGCGCCTGGAAGCCGAGGAAGCCGACCGGCCCCAGCTCCCGCCACAGCCGCAGCGGCGCGCGCATATGGGTCATCCAGGTGTGGAGATAGCCCTTCTGCCAGCGGGAGCGCTGCCGGATCCAGGCGACGGGGCGGGAGACGGCCTCCTCCTGCGTGTCCGAATCGATCAGCCCGGTCTCATAGCCCGCACGGGCGATGCGCAGGCCGAGATCGGCGTCCTCGGTCACGTTCCAGGCGTCCCAGGCGCCCAGCCGCTCCAGCGCCCGGCGGCGGAAGAACAGGGAGGTGCCGCCGAGCGGGATCGGGAAGCCCATGCGGCGCATGGCCGGCAGGATCACGTGGAACCACTGGATGTATTCGATGGCGAAGCAGCGCGGCAGCCAGCCGTCGGCGGTGTTGTGGAAGGCGAGCCGGGCCTGCAGGCAGGCGAGCCGCGGGGGCGCGGCGGCGAAGATCTCGGCGGCGCGGCGGATCTGGCCGGGATCGGGGCGGTCCTCGGCGTCGTAGATGCCCACGATCTCGCCCCGCGCGAGGTCGAGCGCGTGGTTCATCGCGCGCGGCTTGGTGCGCGGGCCGCCGGGGGGGGCGGGGATGATGCGCAGCCAGGGCGGCGGGTCGGCGGCGCGGATCGCGGCGGCGGTGGCGAGGTCGTCGTCCTCGAGCGCGATCAGCGCCTCCAGCCGCTCGGGCGGGTAGTCGATGGCGCGCAGCGCGGCGATCAGGCCGGGGGCGGCGGCGGGCTCGCGGTAGAGCGGCGCCATGAGGGTGACCATGGGCAGGATGGCGCCGGCGGGGGCCGGCGGGGCGGCGGGGCCCGGATGCGGGAAGGCGGGCGGGTCGGAGGGCCGGCGGAAGGGGGAGGCGGCGACGGGGTCGCCGCGCCGGGTCAGGGGTGCGGG
>NZ_JBSRTQ010000008.1:0-56141 GCF_055129145.1 Albimonas sp.
CGGGGGCCTCGCGCAGCGCCGCCACCTCGGCCGCCGAGACCGGGCCCGCGTCGTTGCCCCAGGCCTGGCGCAGGAAGGTGGCCAGGGCGGCGGCCTCGTCGTCGCTCAGCCGGTGGCCGAAGCCCGGCATCGCCAGCCGCATCGGACGCTCGGCGGTGGAGGGCAGCTCGCCGCCGTTCAGGATCATCGAGATCAGGCCGGTCGGGCGCTTCGCCGTGACCAGCGAGGAGCCGGCGAGCTCCGGGAACACCTCGTCCGCGCCGCGCCCGGTGGCGAAGTGACAGGCGTTGCAGTTGTCGAGATAGAGCCTGGGGCCGAGCGGCATCGAGGCCGCGGCCGCGACCAGCAGCCGCTCGGTGTCGGTCGGCCCGCTCGCCGCCTGCGCCGCCCCGCCCTGGTTCATCGTGGCCAGATAGGCGGCGATGGCGGTCAGGTCCTCATCGGTCATGAACTGGCTGGAATCCTGCACGACCAGCTGCATCTCGCCGTTGATCGCCGCGTGGGCGTTGCGGCCCGAGGCGAGGATCAGCTTGAGGTCGTCCTGGGTCCAGCCCTTCATCGCGCTGCCTTCGCCGCGCAGGGCCGGCGCGGTCCAGCCGGCGATCTCGCCGCCCGAAAGGAAGGCCGCGTCGTCGCCGGTCAGCGCCGCCTGCGCCATCACGAGGTTGCGCGGGCTGTGGCAGGCGCCGCAATGGCCCGGGCCCTCGACGAGGTATTCGCCCCGCGCCAGCACCGGGTCGGACGACGCGGGCGCGAAACCCGGATCGCCCAGCGCCACCCATTTCCACGCCCGCAGCCCCCAGCTCTGGTCGAAGGGGAAGGCGAGATCGTTCGCCGGCTTCTCCGCCTTCACCGGCTCGAGCGTGTCGTGGAAATACTGATAGAGCGCGCGGATGTCGGTCTCGGTCAGCTTGCGATAGTTCTCATAGGGCATCGCCGGATAAAGATGCGAGCCGTCGGGCGCCACCCCGTCATAGAGCGCGGCGCGGAAGTCATCGAGCGTGTAGTCGCCGATCCCGGTCTCGGGGTCGGGGGTGATGTTGGACGAATAGATCGTGCCCACCGGGCTGACGATGGGCCGCCCGCCGGCGAAGGGTTTTCCGTCTTCGGCGGTGTGGCAGGCGGCGCAATCGGCAAGACGCATGGCGTATTCGCCGGCGCCCTCGGGGACCGCGTAGTCGGCGGGCAGCGCCGCCTGCGCGGGCGTGCGCTGCACCGGCACGAAGAGAAAGGCGAGCAGGGCCAGCGCGCCGACCACCACGAGGCCGAGGATGATGTTGAGGAACGTTTTCATGATGCGGTCCTCAAACCAGCGGCCGCGGATCGGGAAGGTAATCCTTCCGGATCGCTTCGGCCGCCCAGTAGGCCAGCGCCCCGACCGCGCCGGTGGGGTTGTACTGGATGTTCTGCGGGAAGGCGGACGCCCCCATCACGAACAGGTTGTGCTGGCCCCAGGCCTGCAGATAGCGGTTGAGCGACGAGGTCCTGGGATCCTCGCCCATGATCGCGCCGCCGACGTTGTGCGTGGTCTGGTAGGGGCGCACGTCGTATTGCGCGTTCTCGCCCTTGTAGGAGGATCGCCAGCTGTCGGGCCGCATCGCCTCGGCGATCGGCTCGATCTTGCCGCGCATGAACTGGGTCATGCGGATGTCGTTGGGCTTCCAGTTGAAGGTCATCCGCATCAGCGGGCGGCCGTGGCGGTCCTTCCAGGTCGGGTCGAGGTCGAGGCAGCAGTCGCGGAACGCCATGTTCGAGCCGTGCGAGCCGATGGTCATCGCGTGGCCGTACCACTCCCCGATGCCCTGCTTCCATTCCGCGCCCCATTGCGGCGTGCCCGCGGGCAGGGCGATGCCGCGGATCGGCTGGCCGTTGGAGAGGCCGGCGGTGATGTAGCTGCCGCCGATGAACCCCTCCTTGGCGAAGTCGATCCGGTTGATCGCATAGTCGTCGATGGAGATGCCGTTCGATCCCGCCGCGGCGAACGGGTTGAACTCGACGTCCTTGAAGAACATCGTGGTGCCGCCGGTCATCTGGTAGCTGTAGTTCTTGCCGGTGGTCCCGGTCTGCGCCACCGGGTCCCAAGGCTCGCCGATGCCCGACAGCAGCATCAGGTGGACGTTGTGCAGCGAATAGGCGGCGAGGATCACCAGGTCGGCGGGCTGGAACACCTCCTCCTGCGCGGCCTCGTCGTAATAGGTCACGCCGGTCGCGGTCTTGCCGTCGGGGGCGAGCTCGATCTTGAGCACCTCGGCGTTGACCTTGTAGCTGAAATTCGGCTTGCGCTTCAGCGCGTCGAGCACGCAGGTCTGCGGGCTGGACTTCGAGTAGTTGAGGCAGCCGTAGCGCTCGCAGAACCCGCAGTAATTGCAGGGGCCGAGCTGCATGCCGTATTCGTTGCGATAGGCTTGGGTCGCATTGGCGGCGGGGCGCGGGAACGGGTGCAGGCCCATCGCCTCGGCGGCCGCCTTGAACATCTGCGCGTCGACGCCCTGCTTCATCGGCGGCATCGGGTAGTCGCGGCTGCGCGGCGCTTCGAACGGGTTGCCGCCGGGCTGGATCTCGCCGTTCAGGTTGCCGGCCTGGCCGGCGATGCCCGCCATGTATTCGAAGCGGTCGAAATGCGGCTCCAGCTCCTCATAGGTCACGCCCCAGTCCTGAATGGTCATGCCGTCGGGGATGGTCTCGGCCCCGAAGGTCTCCTCGACATAGGATTTCAGACGGAATTCGATCTCCATCGGGCGCCAGGTCTGGCCGTTCCAGTGGATGCCGGCGCCCCCGACGCCGTCGCCGGGCAGGAACGAGCCGAGCCGGCGATAGGGCTGCGCCTCCTCCTCCAGCGACCGGCGGATGGTCAGGGTCGATTTCCGCGGCTTCTGCATGAAGCCGTAGCGGGCGCCGTATTTCAGCTCGTCGATCACCTTGGGATAGGCGAAGTCGGGCACCGTCGCCCGGTCGTCGCCGCGTTCGAGCGCGAGGATCTCCAGCCCTTCCTTCGCCAGCTCCATGGCGAGGATCGAGCCGGTCCAGCCGAGGCCGACGATGACGACGTCTTTCCTGGGGTCTGTGCGCGCCATGGTTCAGGCCCTCTCGCCGGCGATGTCGACGGGGCCGAGCGGGTAGACCTCGTTCCGGCCGACCCATTCGTAGAAACTGGCGCGGGCGCCGGGGAAGCCGATGTAGACCCAGGCCTCCATGCCGGCGTTGCCGCCGTATTGGGGGTCGGAGAAATAGCCCTCGCGGGTGTTCTGCAAGAGCAGGGGGAAGAACTCGCGCAGTTCGGGGTCGAGCGGGACGTCGCCCTTGGACAGCGAGGTCAGGGCGGCGTCCTGCGCGTCCGCGTCGAGATCGGCGAAGTCCCCGCCATGGGTGTCCGCGCACCAGGCGTCGAAGGCCGCGATGCCGTCGCGATAGATCTCCGCCGGGGTCAGCGGCGACTGGGGGCCGAGGCGCGCGTCCGCCTGCGGGTGGAAGGGGCCTTCCATGTAGAGATCGGCGGCGGTGCCGAAATCGCCGGCGAGCTCGCGGTCGATGAACACCGGCACCCGCGCCTCCAGCGCGCCGGGTCCGTCGCCGTCCGAGGGGATCAGCCGGGCGGTGGCGGCCATGACGAAGGCGAATTCGGGGCCGGTCAGGTATTCGGGCTGGTAGCGGTTGAGCGGCGGTTCGTTCGCGGCCTGGGCGCGGGCCTGCAGCGCCAGCGCGCTCAGCGCCGCGCCGGCGGCGGTGCCGGCGAGGAAGTTGCGACGGGAGGTGCGGGTGAAGTCCGGGATCATGAGGTTTCTGCCTCTTTCATCGGCCCGAAGCGGACCTTGGCTGGCGGCATGGACCGCTTGCTGTCGGGGGCGGCCCTGGTCAGGCGGCGCGGACGCGCAAAACAGTAACTAGGACTGATGAAAGCTTCGTCCCGTCATTCCCCGTAAATTTGTTCAGCGATGCGCCTTTTCATGGACGGCCCCCGGGCCGGGGGAGGGCCGCGCCACGGCCGCTCAGGCTCGGCGCAGGTCGAAATAGCCCAGGATGAAAGGGATGATGACCACGACGCCGACGATGCAAATGATCCGGTTCATTGCCGTCGTGCCTGTTGAGAAGCGGGCCAGGACGGCCCGGCTCCACACATTGACCCGTTGCGATCCGGGGCGAACCAACCTGGATCAGCGAGCGGCTCAGGGTCGGCTCGAGGGCGGGGCAGGGCCGGGACGGTCGCCCCGGCCCCCGGCTCAGGCGGTCGCCGCCGCCTTCCGCTCCAGCTTGCCCCAAAGCCACGGGCTGAGGCTGACCAGCAGGATGGCGATCGAGAACAGGCACCAGATCGCCGGCATCTCGTTGGGGTCGTCGGTGAGCAGGCTGGCGAGCAGCGGGCCGACCACCGCGTGGAACAGCACGAACCGCCAGGCCCCGTAGAACAGCGGCACGACGAAGGCCGCGAGCGCGTAGGTCGGGAAGGTCGCCTGGAAGCCCAGCAGCTTGTCGAGCGACGCGGTGATCCCGTTGAACGGAATGTCCCAGCCGATATGCCACTCGCCCGACACCGTGCAGAGCGCCGGCCCGCACAGCGTGCTGCCCGGCCGGCACAGGCCCGCCCAGTCGAACGGGTAGAGCTGCACCAGCATCACCGCCGAGGACAGGGCGCAGGCGGCGTAGACCGCGACGCGGGCGCGGTCGCGCACCCGGGCGGGGACCAGCTGCATCGCGAAGGCGTTGATGAAGAACGGCTGGAACACGATGTGGAGGTAGGAGAGCAGGGCCACCATCTGGTTGAGCGGGGCGCCGCACTGATCCACCACCAGATAGCCGACGGCCTGCAGCGCCTCCATCAAGGTGAAATACCCGATGGTCACTGGAATCGCGAGCGGACGTCGCGCGGTCAGCCCCGTGGCGGCGGCGCCGCCGCAGGTCATCGCGATGGATACGGGCAATCCCCAGCACATGGATGGTCAACCTTTTGTCGTCGTTGAAAGCGCAGCCGTCATGGGGGGGACGAGCCGGCGGAGGGGGGGCGGCCGGTCGGCGCGCCCTGCGCCGGTCCGCCCTCGCCGGAGGCGCCTTCGCGTCTCGCCGCAGCCTCGCGCTCGAACCGCGTGGGCGCGGCGGCCATGGGCCTGGCGTCGCGAGGCCGGCCTGAACTCTGCGCGTCGGGCGCGTCTCGCGCTGCGGGGCAGGGGAGGCGTCCGCCTGGACGGCGTCCCCCGCCTGAAACATCAGGCTGCGGCGGAGCCTGCGTCCTCGAGCGCGTCGCGCGCCAGCTGCACGATCTGCGTCGCCGAGAGATGCGGCAGGTCGGCCGTGAGGCTGCGCGCGATGCGGGCGCGAACCGGGGCGTGATCGGCGTCGAGACGGGCGATCAGGTGATCCGCCTCGCGGCTCTGGCCGGCGCCATGACCGACGACCACGATCCGCCCCTCGCCGGCCATGGCCGCGGCCACGTCGTCGAAGAACTGCCGATCGGCCGGAAAAGTCTCGTCGCGGTTCGCATCGCCCTGCTTGCGCTCGACCCGGTGGCTGAGGTGGCGCAGCGGCTCGGGCGCGATCCCGTCCTGGGGCGCCATCGCGTAGATCCGGGCGCCGGCCTGGTCGATGACGATGACCCGATCGAGGGCGGGGTCGGAGGCGGTCTCGGCCGCCGGGGCCTCGCCCGGGGTCCAGCCCGCCTTGGTCAGGAAATGGCGCAGCGCCATGACGTCGTCGGCCGCCAGATCCTTCTTGCGGGCGGGGGCGAAGGTCAGGTGATCGTCGCCCAGATGCAGCTCCACGTTGCCGTTGTGCACATGGTCGACCGTGCCCACGGCGCGGAACAGCTCGAAGACCTCGCGCCAGGGCAGGTTATGCGACAGGGGATGCTGGAAGATGCGCGCCAGCACCCGCTTCTCGAAGACCGTGAGGCCCGGGGTCGGGGCGGCGGCGGGCCGGGCGTCGTCGGGATGGGACATGAGGCGGCCTTTCGGGCGAGGTGCGGAAACCTGGCTTCCGGCAGGCTTGGTTCAGTTCGATCATGGACGGCGCTGCGCCACGGCGCAGTGATCTGGATCAGCCCGGCTTCCGCGGGCGGGCGCTAATCTGCGGCCGGCGTCCGCGTCGGGACCGTTGCTCGGGGATGATTTTCTCCGACGCCCGTCTGCCTGCGACGACGACGGGGGCCTTGGCGGGCCGGCTTCGCTCCGTCGCCTCGGGCGCCGGGGCCGCGGCGCTGATCGGCCCCTCCGACGCCCCGCTTGCGCCCGCCGCGGGTGACGCCGCATGATCCGCGCGGCGCCGGGCGAGTCCCCTTGCGCCCCGCCCTTCGGGGGCCCTTGCGATGATCGCCGCCGCGGTCGTCGAGACGATATTCGGAGCGAACACCTGATGGCGCAGCGCGCATCGCACCCCTCCGCCCCCGCGGGCGACGATCCCTACGCGGCGCTGGGCGTGGCCAGAACCGCCACCGACGCCGAGATCAAGGCCGCCTATCGCAAGCTGGTGCGAAGCTCGCATCCCGACATCAACCCCGACGACCCCGAGGCCGAGGCCCGCTTCGTGCGGATCACCGCCGCCAACGACCTGCTCAAGGATCCCGAAACCCGGGCGCGGTTCGACGCCGGCGAGATCGACGCCGCCGGTCACGAGACGCCGCAGCGGCGCTATTACCGCGACTACGCCAGGACCGAAGCGCCCCGCCAGGGCGCCGGCGGGGCCGGGGGCGGCTTCGGCGGCGGGTTCGGGGGGGCCGACCCCGACGACATCTTCGCGGAGATCTTTCGGCAGCGCAGCGGCGGCGGTCCCGGCGGGCAGGGCTTCCAGGCCGCCGGCCGGGACCATGGCTACAGGCTCGAGGTCGCGTTCCTCGACGCCGCGCGGGGCGCCAAGACCCGGATCAATCTCCCCGGCGACGGCACGCTGGAGGTGACCATCCCCGCCGGCCTGCGCGACGGCCAGACCCTGCGCCTGCGCGGCAAGGGCGGCGAGGGCTTCGGCGGCGGCCCGCGCGGCGACGCGCAGGTGACGGTCACGGTGCGCGCCCATCCGGTGTTCCGGCGCGAGGGCGACGACATCGCGCTGACCCTGCCGATCACGCTCGACGAGGCGGTGCTGGGCGCGCGCGTCCCGGTCCCCACCATCGACGGCGAGGTGTCGCTGACCATCCCCAAGGGCTCGAGCGGCGGCCGGATTCTTCGCCTGCGCGGGCGGGGCGTGCAGGGGCGCGACAAGCGCGGCGATCAGCTGGTCGAACTGCGCATCGTCGTGCCGAAAGCCGATGACCCGGAGCTGACCGCCTTCATGGAGACCTGGCGCAGGACCGGGCGCGAGGATCCGCGCAAGGCGATGTTCGAAGGGATGCCGAAGTGACCCAGCTTTACACCGAAGCCCAGACGCTGGTCCGCGTCGCCCGCCTGACCCGCACCCGCCTGACCGCCTATGTCGAGGTCGAAGCGGTGGTTCCCGTCCTCAGCGAGACCGGCCCCCTCTACGCCCCCGCCGACCTCGCCCGGCTGGAGCTGCTCTGCGAATTCGCCGAGCTCTACGACATGGAGCCGGAGGCGCTGGCGGTGTTGGTCGCGGTGATCGACCGGATGCACGAGGCCCGGCGCGACCGGCGCGCGTTGCTCGACGCGATCCGGGCGGAGGCGCCGGAGGTCCAGGCGCGTGTCGTGGCTGCGCTGGCCGGCTCGCCTTCGGTCGCCGACGATTGAGCGCCGCCCCATCGCCTTTGCATGCGGATCCAGGCGCTGGGCCGCCTTTCCGGCGGCTTCCCCGGGCGCGAATCCGGTCGGCCCGAGGTCCGCTCAGGCGGCGATGCAGTCGGCGTAGTAGCGCACCACGCCGTCCTCGCCGACCTCGCGCACCAGGCCATGGATGTCGGTTTCGAACCCGGGGCACTCGCGCTCGAACGCACGGTTGAACTTGAGGTATTCCACGATCTTCTTGTTGAACACCTCGCCCGGGATCAGCAGCGGGATTCCCGGCGGATAGGGCGTGACGAGGCCGGTGGTGATCCGGCCCTCGAGATCGTCGATCAGCACCCGCTGCGTGGTCCGGCGCGCGATATGGGCGAAGGCGTCGCTGGGCGTCATCGCCGGCATCAGGTCGCTGAGATACATCTCGGTCGACAGGATCGCCACGTCGTATTTGGCATACATCTCGTGCACATGCTGGCAGAGATCGCGCAGCCCCATATGCTCGTAGCGCGGCTGCTTGGCGCAGAACTCGGGCATCGAGCGCCACATCGGCTGGTTCTTGGCGTAGTCGTCCTTGAACTGCTGCAGATCGGCCAGCAGCGTGTTCCAGCGGCCCTTGGTGATGCCGATGGTGAACAGGATGAAGAAGCTGTAGAGGCCGGTCTTCTCGACCACCACGCCGTGTTCGGCCAGATACTTGGTGACGATCGAGGCGGGGATGCCCGTCGCCTCGAACCGCCCGTCGAGGTTCAGGCCCGGCGTGACCAGCGTGGCCTTGATCGGGTCGAGCATGTTGAAGCCGCGGGTCATGTCGCCGAAGCCGTGCCAGGAATCCTCGCCGTCCGAGGCCTGCACGCCGTCCTCGTCGGTCCGCTTGAGCACCCAGTCCTCGGACCGGCCGATGCCTTCCTCGCCGATCTCCTCGGGTCCCCAGACCTGGAACCACCAGTCGTCGTCGCCGAATTCAGCGTCGACCTTGCGCATGGCGCGGCGGAAATCCATCGCCTCGGCGATGCTCTCCTCCACGAGCGCGGTGCCGCCCGGCGGCTCCATCATCGCGGCCGCCACGTCGCAGCTGGCGATGATGCTGTATTGCGGGCTGGTGGAGGTGTGCATCAGGTAGGCTTCGTTGAACAGATGCCGGTCAAGCTTGGTATCCTGGCTGTCCTGCACCAGAATATGGCTGGCTTGGCTGATGCCGGCCAGCAGCTTGTGGATCGACTGGGTGGCGTAGGTCACCGAATGCTTGGGTCGGTCGCGATTACGGCCCATCGAATGATAGGTGCCGTAGAATTCGTGGAAGCTGGCATGGGGCAGCCAAGCCTCGTCGAAATGCAGGTTGTCGACATAGCCGTCGAGCATGCTCTTGATGGTCTCGGTGTTGTAGAGCACGCCGTCATAGGTGGACTGGGTCAGGGTCATCACCCGCGGCTTGACTGTCTCCGGGTCGATATGGGCGAGCAGCGGATTGGCCCGCATCTTGTCCTTGATCGCCTCGATCTCGAATTCCGACTGCGGGATCGGGCCGATGATGCCGTAATGATTGCGCGTCGGCTTCAGGAACACCGGGATCGCGCCGGTCATGATGATCGCGTGCAGGATCGACTTGTGGCAGTTGCGGTCCACCACCACCACGTCGCCGGGGGCGACCGTGTGGTGCCAGACCATCTTGTTCGACGTCGAGGTGCCGTTGGTCACGAAGAAGCAATGGTCGGCGTTGAAGATCCGCGCCGCGTTGCGCTCCGACGCGCCGATGGCGCCGTTATGGTCCAGGAGCTGCCCCAGCTCCTCCACCGAATTGCACACGTCGGCGCGCAGCATGTTCTCGCCGTAGAACTGGTGATACATCTGGCCGATGGGGCTTTTCAGGAAGGCGACGCCGCCGGAATGCCCGGGACAGTGCCAGGAATAGGATCCGTCCTCGGCGTAATCGAGCAGCGCCTTGAAGAACGGCGGCTGGATGCCTTCCAGGTAGCTTTTCGCCTCGCGCAGGATGTGACGCGCCACGAATTCGGGCGTGTCCTCGAACATGTGGATGAAGCCGTGCAGCTCGCGCAGGATGTCGTTGGGCAGGTGGCGGGAAGTCTTGGTCTCCCCATAGACGTAGATCGGCACGTCGGCGTTCTTCCAGCGCACTTCCTCGATGAAGTTGCGAAGGTTCACCACGGCGGGGTCGAGATCCGGGCCGGGGGAGAACTCCTCATCGTCGATCGACAGCACGAAGGCGCTGGCGCGCGACTGCTGCTGCGCGAATTTCGACAAGTCCCCGTAGCTGGTCACGCCCACCACTTCGAACCCTTCGTCCTCGATGGCCTTGGCCATGGCGCGGATGCCCAGGCCCGAGGAGTTTTCGGAGCGGAAATCTTCGTCGATGATGATGATGGGGAACCGGAACTTCATGCGACTTTCCTTGCGGAAGGGGGGAAGGTGCGACGCGCCGTGAGGCCCTTTGCGCGCGAATCCCGAGCCTGTGGATTTGAGCGCTTATTTCGCCATTTTCAGGGCTGTGTCCATCCTCGTCCGCGCTGCGTTTCGCCCGTAGATCTTTCAAAACAGCCGAGAAGCGACGCGGGATCACAGTCGCGGAACCGTCATCCACGAGGCGGGTTTCGGGATTGTCTGCGCGGATCGCCGAAAATCGCCGGTTCATTCAGAATGATTACTATCCGCACTGCGTGACGGTTCGGAGCGTGCGGCGGCCTGCGGCGGGGGCGGCCCGGCGGTCCTGTCGAGGCGCGCGCGCCTGCCGTGCCCAGCGGGGGGAGCCCGCATGACCCTGGAAACAGATGGAAAGTCAGAGCTTCGCCTGGGGCGGGCGCAGCGGATCAAGCCGCGCCCGCCGGCGCCGGGCGCTCAGCCCCCGGTCTTGCCGCGCCGCGCCAGATCTTCGCGCCGCGCTTCGACCACCTCCCCCGCCCCGTAGCGCTGATCGGCGAGGCCGCTCATCACCGACACCAGGCAGGCGTCGCGCAGCGCCTCGAAGTCGCGCAGCGAGGTTCCCCCCGCCTGGGCGTCGGACTGCTCGGAGACCTGGTCGATGAGGTCATCGGTCAGCTCGGGCGCTTCCAGTTTCGTCCAGGGCAGCTTCAGCGCCGGGCCGAACTGGGCGAGGAAATGGCGCATGCCGTCCTCCCCCCCCGCCAGGCGGTAGGTCAGGAAAGTGCCCATGAACGACCAGCGCAGACCCGCGCCGTAGCGCACCGCGTCGTCGATCTCCTCGACCGTCGCCACGCCGTCGTTGACCAGCCACAGCGCCTCGCGCCACAGCGCCTCGAGCAGACGGTCGGCGATGAAGCCGTCGATCTCCTTGCGCACAAGCAGGGGCTTCATGCCGAGGCCGCGATAGATCTCGGCGGCCCGTTCGCAGGCGGTTTGGGAGGTCTTTTCGCCCCCGCAGATCTCGACCAATGGCAGCAGGTAGACCGGGTTGAACGGGTGGCCGACCACCAGCCGCTCGGGCCGCGCCATGCCGAGCTGAAGGCGGGAGGGGAGGAGCCCGGAGGTGGAGGAGGCGACCACCGTCTCGGGCGGGGCGGCCGCGTCGATCTCCGCAAGCACCCGGATCTTGAGGTCCTCGCGCTCCGGCAGGCTCTCCTGGATGAAATCGGCGCCGGAGACCGCCTCGGCCAGCGAGGCCGCGTAGCTGATCTCGCCTTCCGCGGGCAGGGGGACGTCCTTCATCAGGCCGGCCTGGGCGGCGCGGGCGTTCTTGAGCACCGCGTCGGTCTTGCGCGCCACCTCGGGATCGGGGTCGAAGAGGCGCACGTTCCAGCCGTCGAGCAGGAAGCGCGCCGCCCAGCCGGCGCCGATGACGCCGCCGCCGACCAGGCCTGCGGTCTTTTTGAGCTCAGTCATGTTTCGTCAGCCCCAGCTTTTCCCGCACCTCGGCAGCGCCCATGACCCGCGCGCCCATGCCGGTGACGATGCCGGCCGCCCGCTCCACCAGCTGCGCATTGGTGGCGAGCCGGCCCTTTCCGAGCCAGAGGTTGTCCTCCAGCCCGACGCGCACATTGCCGCCGGCCAGCGCCGCCATCGCGGCATAGGGCAGCTGATCGCGCCCGATGGAAAACGCCGAGAACACCGCGGAAGCCGGCAGCTGATGGACCAGCGCCATCAGCGTCAGCGGGTCGGCCGGCGCGCCATAGGGGATGCCCATGCAGAGTTGCACGAGGATGGGATCGTCCAGCAACCCCTCCGCCTGCAGCGCCTTCACGAAGACCAGGTGGCCCGCGTCGAAGACCTCGAGCTCCGGCCGCACGCCGAGCGCCTGCACCTGGCCCGCCATGGCGCGCAGCACCGAGGGGGTGTTGGTCATCACGTAGTCGCCCAGCGCGAAATTCATCGTGCCGCAGTCGAGCGTGCAGATCTCCGGCCGCAGCTTCGCGACATGGGCGAGGCGCTCGGTCGGGCCGACCATGTCGGTGCCCTCGGGGTTGAGGGGCAGGGGGGTTTCGCCCGCGCCGAACACCACGTCGCCGCCCATGCCGGCGGTGAGGTTGAGGATCACGTCGACGTCCGAGGCGCGGATGCGGGCGACGACCTCCTCATAGAGTTCCAGCCGGCGCGCGGCCTGGCCGGTCTCGGGATCGCGGACATGGATATGCGCCACCGCGGCGCCGGCGCGGGCGGCGGCGATGGAGGCGTCGGCGATCTGCTCGGGCGTCACCGGGACATGCGGGCTCTTGCCGGCGGTGTCGCCGCCGCCGGTGACGGCGCAGGTGATGAAGACGTCGCGGTTCATGAACTCAGCGCCTCTCGGTCTGGGGATCGGGATTCGGCGTGGGATGCGCCGTCCGCGACAGGATCGGGCCGCGGGGCGACGCATGACCCGCAACCGGCGACATCAACCATGCATTGCGCGACGAAAGCGGCGGGTGCGCCGGGATTTGGCGTAAATTGCCAAGTTGATGACGCTCTGCGTATGGGTGGTCGGTTTCCGACGCCTATGATGCGCAAAACGTCATCGCGACTCGCCGCCGCGGCGCCCGACCCGACGCGCCGCCTGGACGCCCAGCCCCGACCCCGAGAAGGAGACCCCCGCCCCATGCGCGCCCCCGCCGCCTTCCGACCTCCCCCGACCTCCGCCGGGCCGGCGCCCCTGCGCGAGGTCGGGACATGACCGGCGGGCTGGCGCGCATGATCGCCACGCGGATGGGCCTGGGCGTGCTGACGCTGCTGCTGATCTCGGTCCTGATCTTCGGGGCGATGCATTTCCTGCCGGGCGATGTGGCCGAGGCGATCCTCGGCCAGAACCGCACGCCCGAGACGGTGGCGGCGCTGCGCGCGCAGCTGGGCCTCGATCAGCCGGCCTGGGTCAGGTATCTCGACTGGATCGGGGGGATGCTGAGCGGGGATTTCGGGCGCTCGCTCGCGTCGGGCCGTCCGGTCGCGGAGCTGATCCAGGGGCGGTTGGTCAACACCCTGTCGCTGGCGGCCTATGCGGCGCTGATCTCTGCGCCGCTCTCCATCGGGCTCGGCATCCTCGCGGCGCTCTGGCGGGGGCGGGCCGCGGACCGGGCGATCTCCATCGGGGCGCTGACCGCGATCTCGATGCCCGATTTCTTCGTCGCCTATGTGATGATCTTCGTCTTCGCCGTCACCTGGCGGATCCTGCCCTCGCTCGCCATCGTCACGCCTGACGCGGGACTCGGCGAATGGCTCTACCGCGCCACGCTGCCGGCGCTGGCGCTGACGCTCGCCACCTCCGCCCACATGCTGCGCATGACGCGCGCGTCGATCGTGAACGTGCTCGCCAGCCCCTATGTCGAGATGGCGCGGCTCAAGGGTCTCACCCCGGCCCGGGTGGTGGCGCGCCATGCGCTGCCCAACGCGCTCGCGCCGATCATCAACGTGGTGGCGGTGAACCTCGCCTTCCTGATCGTCGGCGTGGTGGTGGTGGAGACGGTGTTCGTCTACCCCGGCCTCGGCCAGCTTCTGGTGGATTCCGTCGCCGCGCGCGACGTGCCGATGGTGCAGGCGGCCTGCCTGATCTTCGCCGCCGTCTACATCTCGCTCAACCTCATCGCCGACGTGCTGTCGATCCTGACCAATCCAAGGCTGAGGACCGCCCGATGACCGCGCTCGCCACCCTGCGCACTGCGCCGCCCACCGCCTGGTTCGGGATGGCGGTGCTGACCGTCGTCGCAGCGCTGGCCCTCTTCGCGCCTTTCGCCGCGCCCTACGGAGAGCGCGAGGTCGTCGCCGGCGCGTTCGAGCCGTGGTCCGACGCCTATCTGCTGGGCACCGACAATCTGGGCCGCGACATGCTGAGCCGGATGATCTGGGGCGCGCGCAACACCATCGGCATGGCGATGCTGACCACCGCCATCGCCTTCGTCGTGGGCGCCGCGACCGGGCTGCTGGCGGGGACGGTCGGGGGCTGGGCGGATCGGCTGCTGGCCTGGATCGTCGACGTGATCATGGCCATGCCCTCGCTGATCCTCGCCCTGCTGCTGCTGTCGATCTTCGGCGCCTCCACCCTGATCCTGATCGGCATCATCGCCGCCATCGAGGCGACGCGGGTGTTTCGGCTGGCCCGCGCCGTGGCGATGAACATCTCGGTGATGGAATATCTCGACGCGGCCCGCCTCAGGGGCGAATCCACCGCCTCGATCCTGTGGCGCGAGGTGCTGCCCAATGCGTCTGCGCCGCTGGTGGCGGAGTTCGGGTTGCGGTTCTGCTTCGTGTTCCTGTTCGTGTCGTCGCTGTCCTTCCTCGGGCTAGGCATCCAGCCGCCGACGGCGGACTGGGGCTCGATGGTGCGGGCCAACGCCACGCTGATCACCTATGGCGACGTCACCCCCCTGCTGCCGGCCGCGGCCATCGCGCTGGTCACCGTGTCGGTGAACCTGGTGGTGGACTGGGTGCTGCATCGCAGCTCCGGGCTGAAGGATTGATGGCGATGACCTCCCCGCTGCTCAGCATCCGCGACCTGACCATCACCGCCGGCCCCCGCCGCGCGACCACGACTTTGGTGGAGGGCGTCAGCCTCGACCTCGCCCGGGGCGAGGTGCTGGGGCTGATCGGCGAATCCGGGGCCGGCAAATCCACGCTCGGCCTCGCCGCCATGGGCTTCGCCCGCGACGGCTGCCGGATCGCCGGAGGCTCGGTGATCTTCGACGGTCAGGACCTGACCCGGCTGCCGGAGGATGCGCGGCGTCGCCTGCGCGGCGCGCGGGTCGCCTATGTGGCGCAGTCGGCGGCGGCGAGCTTCAACCCCGCCCGCTCGATCCTGGAGCAAACCATCGAGGCGCCGCTGCGCCACGGCCTGATGAAGCGCGAGGCGGCGGAGCGCGAGGCCGTCGCCCTCTACGCCCGCCTGCGCCTGCCGGACCCCGAGACCATCGGGCGCCGCTATCCCCACCAGGTGTCGGGCGGGCAGCTTCAGCGCGCGATGACCGCGATGGCGATGATCACCCGCCCCGACCTGATCGTCTTCGACGAGCCGACCACCGCGCTCGACGTCACCACCCAGGTCGAGGTGCTGGCCGCGATCCGCGACGCGGTGTCGGAACTCGACACCGCCGCGATCTACATCACCCACGACCTCGCCGTGGTGGCGCAGATGGCCGACCGCATCATGGTGATGCGGCATGGACGCGTGGTCGAGACGGGCGAGACCGCGGCCCTGATGTCGGCGCCGACCGCCGACTACACCCGCTCGCTCTGGGCGGTGCGCGCATTCCGGGCCGATCCCAAGCCCGCCCCGGCCCCGGGCGCCGAGCCGCATGTCGAGGCGCGCGGCGTGGTCGCGGCCTATGGCGAGGCCGCCCCGGTGCTGCATGGCGTCGACGTGGCGATGCAGCCCGGGCGCACGCTGGCGGTGATCGGGGAAAGCGGCAGCGGGAAATCGACGCTCGCCCGCGTGCTTTCGGGCCTGCTCCCCCAGCGGGCGGGCGAGACGTTTTTGAAAGGCGTCCCCCTCGCCCCCGCCTTCCGGGCGCGCAGCCATGAGGACCTGCGCAAGGTGCAGCTGATCTTCCAGATGGCCGACACCGCGCTCAACCCCAAGGTCCGGGTGCGCGACGCGCTGGGCCGGCCGCTGAAGCGCCATCTGGGCCTGACGGGAAAGGCGCGCGAGGCGCGGCTGCACGCGCTGATGCGCGAGATCGACATGGACCCCGCCGAATATCTGGACCGCCTGCCGGGCGAGCTTTCCGGCGGGCAGAAGCAGCGCGTCGCCATCGCCCGGGCGCTCGCCTCCGAGCCCGAATTCCTGATCTGCGACGAGGTCACCTCGGCGCTCGACCAGGTGGTGGCCGAGGAGATCCTGCGCCTGCTCGACCGCCTGCAGCGGGAACGCGGGCTGACAATGATGTTCATCACCCACGACATCGCCACGGTCCGGGCGCTTGCCGACGACGTGGTGGTGATGAAGGACGGGCGGGTGGTGGCCTCGGGTCCGAAGGACGAGGTGCTGGACCGGCCCTCCGACCCCTATGTGCGCCTGCTGATGGAATCCGCGCCGGAGATGGACCCGACCTGGCTCGACCGTCTGCTTGCCGCCCGCGCCGCCCGGGCGACCCCTCTCGCGACAGGTGCCTGACATGCCCCACTCCCATCCCATGCCCACCGATCCCGAGGTCGTGGCGTTCATCGAGCGGACGCTCGCGGCCTATCCCGCGGACGCCTACGCCATGTCGCTGGAGGACAATCGCCGCCTCTACGACCGCATGGCCGAGGATTTCCGCGAGCCGCGCCCCGAGGGCCTGATGACCGAGGATTTCGCCGTCTCCGCCGAAGCCCCCGCCCGCGAAATTTCCTGCCGGCGCTACCTGACGCCGGGCGCGGATCGAACCGGGCCGATGGTGCTTTACGCCCATGGCGGCGGCTTTGTTCTGGGCGGGTTGGAGAGCCATGACGACGCCTGCGCCGGGATCGCGGCCCTGACCGGGCTGGAGGTGGTGGCAGTCGACTATCGCCTTGCGCCCGAGCATCGGCACCCCGCGCAGGGCGACGATGTGGAGGCGGCGTTCCTTCATGTCGCCGCCGGGGGCCGCCCCGTCATCGTGGCCGGCGACAGCGCCGGCGGAAACCTGACCGGCGCGCTGGTCCTGCGCCGCAAGGCGGCCGGAGCCCCCGCGCCGATGGGCCAGGTGCTGATCTATCCCGGCCTCGGCGGCGACCGCACCCGCGGCTCCTACATCGAAAACGCCGACGCGCCCCTGCTGAAGACGAAGGAGGGCGAGACCTATGCCGGCATCCGCACCGGCGGCGTGCTGACCGAAGCCCAGCGGGCCGACCCCGACATGGGGCCGCTGCGCGCCGCGGATTTCGCCGGTCTGCCCCCCGCCTTCGTGGTCACCGCCGACATCGATCCGATCCGCGACGACGGCGCCGACTGGGTCGCGCGGCTGACCGAGGCCGGCGTCCCGGCCGAACTGCGCAACGAGCCCCAGCTCGTCCACGGCTATCTGCGGGCCCGCCACATGTCGCGCCGCGCCGCCGAAAGCTTCGCTGCAATCTGCGCGGCGCTGGTGCGCATGGCCGAAGGCCGTTTTCCGGCCTGAACCCCCCCGAAAAATCTTTGAAACGTTCGAACAGAGAGGCGATCCCATGTCCAAGCTGATCCTGCCGACCCCCGCGCCCAGCCGCCGCGCCGTGCTCGCCGGGGGCGCCGCGGTCTTCGCGCTCGCCGCCGCCCCCCGCGCCCGCGCGGCCGAGCCCAAGAAGGGCGGCACGTTCCGCCTGGTCGCGTCCGGCAACACCTCCGACAGCCACGACCCCGCCACCTGGGGCACTTCGGCGATCATCAACCTCGGCCTCTGGGGCGCGGTCTACAACAACCTGACCGAGGTCGCGCCCTCCGGCGCCGTGATCCCGGAACTGGCCGAAAGCTTCGAGGCCTCGCCCGACGCGAAGACCTGGACGTTCCGCCTGCGCGACGGCGTGACCTTCCACAGCGGCGCGACGCTGGAGGCGGAAGACGTCGCCGCCTCGATCAACCATCACCGGGGCGAGGGCTCGACCTCGTCCGCCAAGGGCATCGTCGCCCCCATCGCCGAGATCCGCACGCCGGACGCGAAAACCGTGGTGTTCGAGCTGCACCAGGGCAACGCCGACTTCCCCTTCATCCTGACCGACTATCATCTGGTGATCGGCAAGGCCTCCGAGGGGAAGATCGACTGGGACGCCTGCAATGGCACCGGCGGCTACGCGTTCGTCAGCCACGACCCGGGCGTGCGCATGGTGCTCAAGCGCAACCCGGACTACTGGAAGGACGGCCGGGCGCATTTCGACGACGTCGAGTTGATCTCGATCCGCGACCCCGCCGCCCGCATGAACGCGCTGGCGACCGGCGAGGTCGACGCGATCTCCAACGTCGACATCAAGTCGATGTCGCTGCTCAGGCGCGCCTCCGACATCGTGATCGAGGAGACGCCGGGCACCCAGCATTTCACCTTCCCGATGTGGTGCGACACCGCCCCGTTCCAGGACGTCGCCGTGCGCCAGGCGCTGAAATACGCCGTCGACCGCGAGGCGCTGCTGCAGACCATCCTGCAGGGCCATGGCTCGGTCGGGGCCGACAGCCCGATAACCCCGGCCAACCGCTATTTCGCCAAGGATCTCAAGCCGCGGGCGTATGATCCGGAGAAGGCGCGGAGCCTGCTGAAGAAGGCCGGGCATGACGGGCTGAAGATCGACCTTTCGGCCGCCAACTCCGCCTTCGCCGGCGCGGTCGACGCGGCGACGCTGTTCCAGGAGAGCGCGTCGAAGGCCGGGATCGAGATCAACGTGATCCGCGAGCCCGACGACGGCTACTGGTCCAACGTCTGGCTGAAGAAGCCGTTCTGCGCCGCCTACTGGGCCGGGCGTCCGACCGAGGACTGGATGTTCTCCCAAGTCTACGCGTCGGGGTCCAAGTGGAACGACGCGCATTGGAAGAACGCGCGCTTCGACGCGCTGCTGCTGGAGGCGCGGGCCGAGCTCGACGAGGCCAAGCGCGCCGAGATCTATGGCGAGATGCAGCATATCGTGTCGGATGACGGGGGGACCATCATCCCGCTTTACGCCAACTACATCGATGCGCGGAACGCCCGCATCGCCCATGAAGACGAGGTCTCCAGCGCCAATTCGCTGGACGGCTGGAAATGCATCGAGCGGTGGTGGGTCGCCTGATCGCGGCGCCGGGACCGGGGCCGGACGCGGGGCAGGGGGCCGAGCGCATCGGCTTCCTGCTGGCGCCGCAATTCTCGATGATGGCCTTCATGTCGGCGACCGAGCCCTTGCGCGTCGCCAACCGCCTGGCGGGCGAGCGGCTTTACGAATGGACCGTGCTGTCGGCCGACGGCGCGGCGGTGGAGGCGTCGTCGGGCCTGACGGTGATGTCGGACGGCACGCTGGAGGACGCGGGCGATCTGCCGATGCTGTTCGTCTGCGCCGGCTTCGACCCTGACGATCACGCCGCCCCCTCGCTGCTGGCGGGCCTGCGCCGGCTGGCGCGGCGCGGCGCGGTGATGGGCGCGCTCGACACCGGAGCCTGGCTGCTGGCGCGGGCAGGCCTGCTCGATGATGTGCGCGTCACCCTGCATTGGGAGGCCGCGCCGGCTTTCCGTGAGACTTTTCCGCATATCGAGGTCTCCAACGACCTTTATGAGATCGACGGCCGGCGGATCACCTGCGCCGGCGGGTCGGCGGCGATGGACATGATGCTCGACATGATCGCCTCGCGCCACGGACAGGACCTGGCGGTGGCGGTGGCGCGGCAGTTCATCCAGGACGGGATGCGCGGGCCCGGCGTGCGCCAGAAGGGCCGGTTCCCCGCGCTGCGCGGCCGCCCCGACCGGCGCCTGACCGCGGCGCTGGAGCTGATGGAGCGCAACCTTGAAGAGCCGCTGACCCCCGACCGCATCGCCGAAGCGGCCGCCCTGTCGGTGCGCCAGCTGGAGCGCCTGTTCCGCGACCGCCTGGGCGAGTCCCCCGCCGCCTGCCACCTGCGCCTGCGGCTGGAGCGGGCGCGCGAGCTGCTGCGCCAGACCGACATGCGGGTGCTGGAGGTGGCGACGGCGACCGGCTTCGGCTCCGGCGCGTCGCTGGCGCGGGCCTATCGCGCCCGCTTCGGCGTCTCGCCCAACGCGGACCGGCGGGAGCCGGAGGGGTTTTCGCGCTGACCGCCGGGCGGTTGCCGGGAGGGCGGGTTGCGGCGCAAGCCATGGTCCCTCGCGCCGCCGATTTCACCGACCGATTTCACCGACGCCGATTCATCCGCTTCGCCTTTGGCACGGACGACGAACCCAATGCGCGGCCGACGCTTCGCCGATCGCCGGCATATCTGGGTGCGCTCGACCCGGACGCGGCCGAACCGGGTCGACCCGGCGAAGCCTCTCGTCGGCTTCGCGTGCGGCAATGCCGAGCTGGTCGGCGGATGGAGCGAGGGCTCCGACGCTGCGGCGCAGTTGCGCGATGCGGGCATCATCATCGCCGACGCCGACGCCGACGCCGACGCCGATGACGTGCCGGTCGCGCCGCCCGAGCGCTGCCAGCCCCGGATCCGCGACGCGGACCGCAGCCGGCTTTGCGCCCTGAACCACCATATCGCCCCGGCGCGGGGGCGCGGCGCGCCGGACGTCTCGGTCCGCGCCGGGGCGCCGGGCGCGGAAATGGCGCTGGCCGATGCTTCGCCGCGCTGGGGCGGGCGTTGGCGGAGCGCCGGCCGGGACGCGGTTCCGGAGGCGGCGAGCCTCGATGTGGCGCAGGGGCGCGCCGTGCCGTGCCCCCGGCGCCGCCCGCTCTCGGCGGAGGCGCCCGCCCTTTCGCCCGCCCCTGCGGCGGAGGGCTCAGTCCGCGCCGCGCGCCGCCGCCCAGGCCCGGAACGCGGGCTGGACCGAGGGGTCGGTCGGCGGGTAGAGGCCGATGATGCTGCGGCCGCCATCCACCTGCTCGGCCACGAAAGTCTCGAAGAGCGTCATGTCGATCGCCTCCTGCGCCACCGCGTCGGCGATGCCGGAGGGGATCACCACCACGCCCTCGCCATCGCCCACGACGATGTCGCCCGGAAACACCGGCACGCCGCCGCAGCCGATGGGGCCGTTGATTTCGATGGCCTCGTTGTTCATCAGGTTGGTGGGGGCCGAGGGGCGGTGGTGATAGGCGGGGATGTCGAGCCGCCCGATGGCCGGGCTGTCGCGGAAGCCGCCGTCGGTCACCACGCCGGCCCCGCCGCGCACCATCAGGCGCCGGATCAGGATGTCGCCGGCCGATGCCGCGGAGGCGTCGCAGCGGCTGTCCATCACCATCACATGCCCCTCGGGGCAGGTCTCGATCGCCACCCGCTGCGGGTGTTCGGGGTTGAGGAACACGTCGAGGCCGTTGCGATCCTCCCGCGCCGGGATGTAGCGGAGCGTGAAGGCCGGGCCCACCATGTTGCGGCCCTTCCAGTCCACGGGATGCACGTCGCGCAGGAAGACGTTGCGCAGGCCGCGTTTGAAGAGGGCGGTGGTGAGCGTGGCGCAGGTGACGCCGCTCAGCTTCTCGCGGGTTTCGGGATTCATGGGGGGCTCCTGTCGGGGCGGGCGCGGGGCGCCGTTCAAAAAATGTCGGGCTCGGCGATGTCGGCGCCGGCGCGGGTTTCGAGGATGTCGAAGTCGCAGCCCTCGTTCGCCTGGGTGACGTGCTGGGCGAAGATGGCGCCGTAGCCGCGGGGATAATGCGGCGTGGGCGGGGTCCAGGCGGCGCGGCGCCGCGCGAGCTCCTCGTCCGTCACCAGCATGTCGATGCGCCGCGCCGGCACGTCGACCCGGATGCGGTCGCCGGTCCGCACCAGCGCCAGCGGGCCGCCCACCGCACTTTCCGGCGCGCAATGCAGGATGCAGGCCCCGTAGGAGGTGCCCGACATCCGCGCGTCCGACAGGCGCAGCATGTCCTTCACGCCCTGCCGAAGCAGCTTGATCGGCATCGGCAGCATTCCCCATTCCGGCATCCCCGGCCCGCCCTTGGGGCCCGCGTTGCGCAGAATGAGAATGTCGTTCGGCTCGACGTCGAGGGTCTCGTCGTTGGTGGCGGCCTTCATCTCCGGGTAGCTGTCGAAGACGAGCGCGCGGCCCTCGTTGACCAGCAGCTCGGTCGCGCAGGCCGAAGGTTTCATGACGCAGCCGTTGGGGGCGATGTTGCCGCGCAGGACCGCCAGCGCGCCCTCGTGGTAGATGGGGTTGGTCAGGGGCCGGATCACGTCGGGGTCGTGGGTGACGGCCTTCTCAAGCCCCTCGCCGATGGGGCGGCCGGAGACGGTCAGCGGCGTCGGGTCGATCAGGTCGCCGAGCTCGCGCAGCATCGCCCGCAGCCCGCCGGCATAATAAAAATCCTCCATCAGGTAGCGGTCGCCGGAGGGGCGGATGTTGGCGATCACCGGCGTGGTCCGCCCGAGCGCGTCGAAATCGTCGAGCCCGAAGGGCACGCCCGCGCGCCGCGCCATCGCGATCAGGTGGATCACGGCGTTGGTCGAGCAGCCCATGGCCATCGCCACCACCGCGGCGTTGCGCACCGCGGCGGGGGTGAGGATGGCGGCGGGGCGCAGATCCTCCCACACCATCTCCACCGCGCGCCGGCCGCAGGCGGCGGACATGCGGACATGGTTCGCATCCGCCGCGGGGATCGAGGACGCGCCGGGGAGGCAGAGCCCCAGCGCCTCGGCGATGGCGGTCATGGTGGAGGCGGTGCCCATGGTCATGCAGTGGCCGTAGGAGCGCGCGATGCCGCCCTCGATCTCCTGCCACTCCTCCGCCCCGATCTTGCCGGTGCGCCGGTCGTCCCAGTATTTCCAGGCGTCGGACCCCGAGCCCAGCGCCTTCCCCCGGTAATTCCCGCGCAGCATCGGCCCGGCGGGCAGGAAGATCATCGGCACGCCGGCCGAGATCGCCCCCATCACCAGACCCGGCGTGGTCTTGTCGCAACCGCCCATCAGCACCACGCCGTCGATGGGGTGGGAGCGGATCAGCTCCTCCGTCTCCATCGCCAGCATGTTGCGGTAGAGCATGGTGGTCGGCTTCACCAGGCTTTCGGAGAGCGAGAGGGCGGGGAGCTCCATCGGGTGCCCGCCGGCCTGCTGGACGCCGCGTTTCACGTCCGCCGCGCGCTCGCGGAAATGCAGGTGGCAGGGTTGCGCCTCGGACCAGGTGTTGATGACGGCGATGATCGGCCGGCCGGCCCAGTCCTCGGGTCCCAGGCCCATCTGCATCATGCGCGAGCGGTGGCCGAAGCTGCGCAGGTCGTCGCGCGCGAACCAGCGGGCGCTGCGCAGATCCTCGGGCGTCTTGCGTGCGGTCATGCCTTGGTCTCCCTGCCGGCCGTCTGCGCGGCCTGTGAATTCGGTGCGGCGCCGCGGCGCCATCGCGGGGCGGTGGCGCCGCGCAGGCCGGGCGCAGCGCCCATGTCCCAGGCGTGAAGCCGCCCGCCCCCGTTGTCGCCCCTGCGTGAGGCGAGCGCCATATGCGTCAGCCCCGCGCCGATGAAGGCGGGCTTGGTCGGGTGGCTCATCGGGGTGGGGATGCGGGTCAGAAGCGCGCCGTCGGGGGCGAAGCGGCAGAGCTCCCCGCCGCCGACGCCGGCGAGCCAGACGCAGCCTTCCGCATCCATCACAGCGCCGTCGGGGCGGCCGGGCAGGGCGTGGAAGCGGGCGAAGACCTCCGGCGTCCGCGCAAGCTCCGGCGCGCCGCCGGCCGCGAGGGTCAAAGTCCAGACGGTCTGCACGGAGGCGTGGGAGTCCGAGACGAAGAGACGGTCTCGCCCCGTGTCCCAGGCGAGGCCGTTGATCGTGCGGAACCCGTCAAGCACCCGGCGCGGCGTGGCGTCCGGGCCCATGACGTGAAGCGCGCCGTTCGGGCGCAGGTTCTCCTTGTCCATGGTCCCGAACCACAGCCGGCCGAGCGCGTCCACGCAGGCGTCGTTGCAGCGCCGGCCGGGTTCGTCGATGGGCGCGATCAGCGCGAAGGTCCCCGTCGCCTCGTCGAAGCCGAAAAGCCCCGTCTCCATCCCCACCACAGGCGCGCCCGCGTCGTCGAGTTGCACGAAGCCCGCGGGCTCCGCCGTCGGCCAGCGCTGCGTGCGGCCGTTGGCGTCGGTGCGCAGCAGGGCGCAGCCTTCGACGTCCACCCACCAGACCGTGGCGTCCTCCGCCCGCCAGACCGGGCTTTCGCCCAGATCGGCGCAGGCGTCGGTCATCGGCCTGAAGCCTGTGGGCGCGGTCGGCTGGGGCATCTCGCGGCGCTGGTTCACCCGGGGCTCCTCCCTCTTGCGCGCTGACGCAGGGGCCAGAAACGTATTGACAGGCAATCCATGGCGTATCTAGTGTTTCAACACAACTGAAATATTAGTTGGTCGATCAGGCCGACAGCACCGCCAGGGAGAGAGACATGTCCGGGAACGCCCCAGGAAGATTTGCCGCGCTGCGCCTCGCCGCAGCCGTCGCCATCGCCGTCGGGGGCCTCGCCCTCAGCCCCCACGCCCAGGCCGAGACCACGCTGCGCATCGGCACCGTGCTCGCCCCCCATGACCCGATGGGCCAGGGGCTGGAGAAATTCGCCAAGGATGTGGAGGCCGCGACCAAGGGCGAGGTGGTGGTGGAGGTCTTCCACAACTCCCAGCTCGGCGACACCACCGAGATGCTGGACCAGGCCCGCGCCGGAGCGAATGTCGGCACGGTGACCGATGTGGCGCGCCTGTCGTCCTTCGTGCCGTCGCTGGCGATCATGTCGGCGCCCTTCCTCTTCGACACCTACGAGCAGGCCGACAAGTTCGCGCTGTCCAAGGAATATCTCGGCTGGGGGGACGAGCTGAAGGAGAAGGCCGGCCTCGTGATGCTGGCCTCCAACTGGTATCAGGGCGCCCGCCATGCGCTGACCCAGAACGCGGTGACGACCCCGGCCGACCTCAAGGGCGTGCGGATGCGCACCATCGGCGCCCCGATCTGGATCGAGACCATCCGCGCCATGGGCGCCGAGCCCACCCCCATCGCCTGGGGCGAGGTCTATTCGGCGCTTCAGCTCGGGTCGCTCGACGCGGCCGAGGCGCAGCCGACCGCGATCTGGGGCGCGAAGCTTTACGAGGTGGTGAAGCACGTCACCCTCACCGGGCATATCCAGCTGGTCACCGCGCTGGTGATCGGGGCCGAGACCTGGGACGAGATCTCCGCCGAAAACCAGAAGATCGTGCGCGATCTCGCGGTCGAGGACGGGCGCTACGCCTCCGGCCTGACCATCGAGCTCGGCGACAAGGCGCTGGGCGATGTGGCCGCCGCGGGCGTCGCGGTGGACAAGATCGACCTCGCGCCGTTCAAGGCCGCGGTCGAAGGCGTCTACGGCAAGCTGAACCTCGAGAAGGAAGCCGCGATCGTGAAGCGCGTGCTGGCCGAGTGAGGGGGCGATGGTGACCGCAGGACGGACCCGCGCGCCATGCTGAGCGCGCTCAAGCGGATCGACCAGGGCGTGCGCCGGCTGGAAGGCTGGTGCGCGCTGCTCCTGCTGGTCGTCATCGTGGTGCTGGTGGCGGGGGCGTCGCTCGCCCGCGCCTATGGGTCGCCGATCATCTGGTCGGTGGAGATCGCGCAGCTGCTGTTCGTCTGGCTCTGCATCTTCGCCGCCGACCTCGCCCTGCAGCAGGACCGGCATTTCGGCCTCTCGTTCCTCGTCGACGCGCTGAGCCCCCGGGCCGCGCGTCGGCTGGCCATCCTAAACCACGCGGTGCTGGCGATCCTGCTGGCCTTCCTCATCTTTCACGCCTGGCGAAACATGATCCTGATGCACCCGCGCCTGTTCGGCGCCACCCAGATGCACGGCTCCTGGCTGCATGCCGCGATGGTGGCGGGCTTCGTGCTGCTGGAGCGCACGATGCTGGTCAACCTCGGGAGGCTCATCGTCGGCGGCGACGTGGTCAAGCCCGACGACGCCGTCCCGGCCGAGGCGCTCTGATGCTGCTGCTGATCTCCGGCCTCTTCGCGCTGTTCCTGTTCATGGGCCAGCCCGTCGCCTTCGCGCTCGGCCTCGCCGCGATCCCGGTCTTCGTGCTGACCGGGACCATGCCCCCCGCCGTCGCCATCCAGAAGATGGTGGCGACGACGCAGAGCTTTCCGCTGCTGGCGGTGCCGTTCTTCATCCTCGCCGGCAACATGATGAACGTGACCGGCATCACCGACCGGCTGATCGGGTTTTCGCGGCTGCTGACCGGGTGGATGGCCGGCGGGCTCGCGCAGGTCTCCGTCGTGCTCAGTTTCATGATGGGCGGCATTTCGGGATCCGCCGTGGCGGATGCGGCGATGGAGAGCCGGCTGCTCGGCCCCGCCATGGCGCGGCAAGGCTATGCGCCGGCGACGTCCGCCGCGATCCTCGCCTTCGGGTCGATCATCACCGCGACCATCCCGCCGTCCATCGGGCTGATCCTGTTCGGCTTCATCAACGAGGTCTCCATCGGCCGCCTCTTCCTCGCCGGCGTGGCGCCGGGCATCCTGCTGACCGCCACCCTGATGATCGCGGTGTGGCTGGTGGCGCGCAAACGCGGCTACGGGGCGGATCTGGCGGAACCGCCGACATTCCGCGCGCTCTGGGCCAGTTTCCGCGAAAGCGTCTGGGCGCTGATGTTCCCGGTGATCCTGATCGTGGGCTTCCGCTTCGGCATCTTCACCGCGACCGAGGCCGGAGCCTTCCTGGTGTTCTACGCCATGCTGATCGGCGCCTTCATCTACCGCGAGCTGAGCCTCGCCAAGATGCGCGAGGCGCTGATGGCCACGGTCCACGACCTCGGCATGATCATGCTGCTGATCATGATGGCGGGCGTGCTCGGCTACGCCATCACGCTGGAACGCGCGCCCCAGCATATCGCCGAGGCGGTGACCACGCTGACCTCCGACCCCAACATGATCCTCGCGCTGGTCGTCGCCCTGCTGGTGGTGTCGGGCATGTTCCTGGAGGGGGCGGCGAACATCCTGCTGGTCACCCCCATCGTGATGCCGATGCTGGTGGACGCGGGCTGGGACCCGATCCATATGGGCATCCTGATCGTGCTGCTGATCAATCTCGGCGGGCTGACCCCGCCGGTGGGGGTGATCATGTTCACCGTCTGCGGCATTCTCGACGTGAAGACCGGCGCTTACACCCGCGCCTCGGCGCCCTTCTTTCTCGCGGTCGCGATCTTCTTCATCGTGCTGGCGGTGTTCCCGGCGCTGTCCACCACGCTGCCGCGGGCGCTGATGTGAGGAGAGAGGCGATCCAGGATCTGAGCAAGCGGGCGGGGGCGGAGGCGGAGGCGCCGCTGCCGAACGCGCATGTGCCGGCCTCGGCGCTGGTCTACGAGACGTTGCGCGCGCGGATCGTCTCCCTGCAGCTGCCGCCGGGGACTCGCCTGTCGCGGCCCGAACTGGCGGCGGCCTTCGGGGTCAGCCAGTCGCCGGTGCGCGAGGCGCTCCAGCAGCTCGAACAGGTCGGGCTGGTCGCCACCTTCCGCCAGTCGCGCACCGAGGTGACGCTGATCGACCCCGCCCGCCTGCGCCAGCAGAACTTTTTGCGCACGGGGATCGAGTGCGAGGTGGTGAACGCGCTGGCGGGGGCGGCGGACAAGTCGCCTCTGCTGAAGGCCCGCGGCATCCTGAAGATGCAGCAGGCGCTGGCCGACGACCTGGCGCAGATCGAGCTTTTCCGGCAGCTCGACGCAGATTTCCACCGGGAGCTGTTCGTGGCCGCGGGGCAGGAGGCCTTGCACGGGCTGGTCGCCGATCGCTCCAGCCAGATGGCGCGGGTCCGGGCGCTCGATCTGCCGCGCGAAAGCAAGATGCGCTCGGTGATCGAGGGCCACGCCGCGGTGCTCGACGCCATCGAGGCCGGCGCACGTCACGACGCCGCCGACGCCATGCGCCGCCACCTCTCGGGCACCATCGAGCGTCTGCCCGAGATCGTCGCCCAGCATCCCGACTTCTTCGGCCCCGCCTGACCCGGCGGCGACGCGAAAGCCGGGCGGGCAGCCCTGTTCGGGCGCCCTCACGCTCGACACGCCGTTCGGAAAACTGGTCAGCCCCGACATCACCCCCGACGAAACCGGGATCAAGGGCTGGACGCTGGAGGATTTCACCGGCGCGCTGCGTCAGGGCCTCGACCACGTCGGCGCGCCGCTCTATCCCGCGACGCCCTGTTCCGCCTTGACCAAGCTGACCGACGCGGATGCGGCGGCGATCTGGGCGTTCATCTCCGGCCTCTCCCCGGCCGAGGACAAGGTGAAGGTCGTGCAGCCGCCCTTCCCCCAAGACATCCGCGCCGCGGTCGGCGTCTGGCAGGCGATGTTCTTCGAAGAAGGCCGGTTCCAGCCCGATCCCGGGCAGAGCGACCAGGTCGATCGCGGCGCCTATATCGTGACGGCGCTGGCCCACTGCCGCGCGTGCCACACGCCGCGCAACGCGCCCAGATCGAGACGAAGCGCTTCCAGGGCGCCCGGACCGGGCCATGGTTCGCGCCCGCCATCAGCCGCGGCCCGAATTCGGTGCTGATCAAATGGGTTCAGGACGGGCTGACCACGTTCCTCAGCGGCGGCCATGCCGGCGACTTCCCGGCCTTCGGCGCGATGGGCCAGGTCGCCGACAGCCTGTCCAAGGTCGCCCGCGACGACGTCGCCGCGGTCGCCGCCGACATGCTGACCGGCCAGCCGGAGGCCGAGGGCGGCGAGGCCGAGGTCGAGCCGCTGAGCGAAGCGCAGGCCCGACTGGGCGCGAGCGTCTTCGCATCGAACTGCGAGACCTGCCATGGCGCGGACGGGCAGGGCGCGCCGGGGGTGTCCGCGAGCCTGGTGGGCAATGGCGGCGTGGCGGCGGAGGCGCCGCACAACGTCGTCGACGTGCTGAGCGACGCGGAGATCGCCGTCATCGCCAACCATGTGCGTCGCAGCTGGGGCAACGCGGGCGAAAAACGCGCCACCCCGCAGCTGGTGTCCTATCTGCGCGAGATCGGCGATCCGGAAGCGTCCTCGGTCGCGCTCGCCGCCAACTGCCGCGCGGTGGCGACCGAGACCGTGACCCGGGCGCTGCGCGACGCGCTGGCCGGACGGGCCCGGTCCGGCCAGATCGACGCCGAGGCCCGGCCCGACCTGTCCGAGGGCGATCGGCTGACGGCGATGAGCGGCCTCTAGCGCCGCGAGCTCGCCATCGCCCATCCCGACATGGCGCTGGCGCAGTTCACCCGCGCCAGCTGGCCTTCGTGAACGTGCTCGGCGAGCGCGCCGCCCCCTGAGCGCGGCATCGGCGTGGGGCGATGGCGGCCGGATTCGGCCGCGACGCGCCCGCACGCGGCGTCGGGTTCGGGGCCCGCGCCCCTGGCCGGCGGGGATCGATGCCTGGAGCGCGCCGCTTGGGCCGCCCGCGTCGACCGAGATCATGGCATTTGCGCCGCAATGCTCGCCCGTCGGCGACGGCGGCCTAGCTGATGCGAGGGGCATGCACCGCCCCGGACTGATCCGGAGCGAACGACATGGACCTTGTCCGCATCATCTTCTCGATCCTGCTTCCCCCGCTGGGCGTCTTCCTGCAGGTCGGGCTCGGCCTGCATTTCTGGCTGAACATTCTGCTGACGCTTTGCGGCTACATCCCCGGCGTGGTTCACGCCGTGTGGATCATCGCCCGACGCTGAACGCAGCGCGCGCCGTGACTTCTTCCCCCCGCTTCGCCGATCCGGTCGGCGCCATGACCGCGCGCGAGGCGCGCGCGGTCGAGAGGATCGAGCGCGTCGCCGATTGGCTCGACGCGCGGTTTCGACTGCCGGGAACCGACTACCGGTTCGGGCTGGACGGCCTGATCGGGCTTGTTCCGGGGCTGGGCGACGCCGCGGGGCTGGCGGCCTCGGCCTGGATCGTCGCCACGGCGCGCGAGGCCGGCGCGCCCTGGGGGCTGGTCGCGCGGATGGGGCTCAACATCGCCATCGACACGGTGATCGGCGCGGTTCCGCTGGTCGGCGACCTGTTCGATTTCGGCTTCAAGGCCAACCGGCGCAACGCCGCCCTGCTGCGCCGGCATTTTTCGCTGCCGCGCGCGTAAGCGCGATTTTCGATGAGATCCTGAGCGGGTCGGCCCGTCGGCCGACCTGCCTCGGAGTTTGCGCGTCGAAGGTTCCGCCGGCGCCCTCTCCCAAATCCTCACCGGCCCGGAGCGGGCGGCGCGCCGGCCGGCGGCTCGCTTGACATGTTGCGCCGCACCCTGCACGTTGAACGCTACAACCGCATCGCACCGCGATAGGGAAGGCGCCGAACGCCATGGCTTCCACCGAGTCCGACACCGCACCGCACGCCGCCGGGTCGCCCGCCGCGGGCACGCCCTTGCTGACGGTCGAGCACCTCGCCTACGACTATCGCGGGGTCGAGGCGGTCCAGGACTGCGGCTTCGTCGTGCCCGCGGGCGGCGTCGTGGCGCTGGTCGGCGGCAATGGCGCCGGCAAGACGACGACCGTGCAATGCGTGGCCGGCGCCCTGCGCCCCAGCCGTGGAAAGATCACCTTCGACGGCCATGACATCACCGGCATGCCGGCGCATGAGGTGGTGGAGCGCGGCCTCGCCCTGGTGCCCGAGGGGCGCAAGGTGTTCCAGCACATGACCGTGCAGGACAATCTGCTGATCCCCGGCCATGTGGCCCGCGCCCGCGCGCAGGCGGCCGCAAGCCTCGACGAGGTTTACGCGCTCTTCCCCCGGCTGCTCGAGCGGCGGGGCCAGAACGCCGGTTCCCTGTCAGGCGGCGAGCAGCAGATGCTCGCCATCGGTCGGGCGCTGATGACCAGGCCCCGGCTGCTGGTGCTCGACGAGCCGTCGCTCGGCCTCAGCCCGATCCTCGTCTCCACCATCTTCCGCCTGATCGGCACGCTCAACGCCCAGGGCATCGCCATCCTGATCGTCGAGCAGAACCTGCATCAGACGCTGGCCGTCTCGGACCACGCCTACGTGCTCGAAAAGGGCCGCGTGGCGCAGGACGGGACCGGGGCGGCGCTGCTGAACGATCCTCGCGTGAAACAGGCCTATCTCGGAGCGGCCTGACCCGCTGCAACCCGGACCTTACGGAGATCTCACGATGGACAGACGCACGCTTCTGAAAACCGGCGCCGCGGCGGCCGCGATGCTCGCCGCGCCGCGCATCGCCTCGGCCCAGGCGAAGACCATCATCTTCGGCGGTTCGGTCCCGATGACCGGGCAGGCGGCCGAGACCGGGCAGAACGTCCTGCGCGGCTACGAGACGGCGGTGAAGTTCGTCAACGAGGAGATGGGCGGCGTCGAGATCGGCGGCGAGACCTACGGGGTCGAGCTCAACCTCTTCGACGACGCCTCCGACCCGACCCGCGCGGCCACCCTGATCCAGCGCCAGGTGGACGAGGGGGTGGGCTTCTTCCTGGGGTCCTTCGGCAGTTCGATCGTGCTGCCGACCTGCTCGATCACCGAAGCCGCGGGCCGGATCATGGTGCAGGCGGGGGGCGGGTCGGACCTGATCTTCACCCAGGGGCGCAAGCGCGTCTTCGGCATCTTCCCGCGGGCGACGCGGCAGTTCGTGTCCTCGGTCAACATGTTCGAGAGCCTGTCGCCCGATGTCCGCTCGGTGTCGATCATCTACACCAACGACCCGTTCTCCACCTTCCAGGCCACCGGCGCGAAGCAGAGCTGCGAGGCCGCGGGCATCAACGTGCTCGACTTCATCGCGCTGCCGGCCGGGGTCAGCGACGTGTCGAACGTGCTGTCCTCGATCCGGGCCGAGACGCCGGACGTGCTGATCTGCACCACGCATGACCAGACCTCGATCCTGATCGCGCGGCAGATGATCTCGTCGCAGACCGATGTGCCGATGCTCTACCAGACGCTCGGGCCGCAGACCGAGGCCTATGGCAAGACGCTGGGGAATTACGCCGACGGCGTGGTCTCGCAGACCTACTGGGACGAGAGCGCGCCGTTCAAGGGCGACTGGTTCGGCACGGCGGGGGATTTCGCCGCCTATTACCGGGCGAATTTCGAGCGGGAGCTGGTCTACCACATGGCGTCCGGCGCGGTGTGCATCGTGAGCTATCTGCAGGCGGCGAAGAACGCCGGGACCATCGAGCTCGATGCGGTGCGCGACGCGCTGGCGGCGCTCGACTTCTCGTCGTTCTACGGGCCGGTGAAGTTCACCGCGGACGGCGACGGCGACGCGGCGCTGATGGGGCCGAAGCTGATGCAGCGCCAGGACGGGGCGCTGAAGATCATCTCGCCCCCCGAAAGCGCCAGCGCCACGCCGATCTACCCGGTCCCGACCTGGGCCGAGCGCGCCTGAGCGCGGCCCCTCGGGCGGCGGGCCGGACCCGCCGCCCGCTTCGCGCCTTTCCCAACGCCCCGGCCGCGGCCCCGCCCGCGCGCCTCCCAGCGAGGCTTCATGGACCTTTTCCTGCAGACCGCCCTGAACGGCCTCGTGCTCGGCGGCATCTTCTCGCTCGCCGCGGTGGGCTTTTCGCTGATCTTCGGGGTGATCGGGATCGTCAACCTGACCCATGGGGTGTTCGTGGTGGCGGGGGCCTATCTGGCCCTGCTGCTCTACGACGGCTTCGGCATCGATCCGCTGCTGGGCATCATCCCGGTGGGGGCGGCTCTGTTCGCCGTCGGCTACGTCTATCAGCGCACCATCATCCACTGGGCGATCTCGCGCGCCTCGGTCGAGGCGTCGCTGGTGGTGACCTTCGGCATGGCGATGATCCTGCGCAACCTGCTGCAACTGTGGTTCGGGCCGGACGTGCAGGCGATCACCCCGTCCTACAGCTTCGTCAGCGTCGCCATCGGGCCGATCCGGGTCGATGCGGTGCGGCTCGCGGCGCTGGGGGCGAGCATGCTGATCCTGCTCGGGCTGACCCTGGTGCTGGCGCGCACCCATTTCGGCCGGGCGATGCGCGCGGTGGCGCAGCAGCCGCTGGCCTCGTCGCTGTCGGGGCTCAATGTCGGGCGGATCCACGGGCTGACCTTCGGGATCAGCGCGGCGCTCGCCGGCGCGTCGGGCGCGATCATCGGCATCGTGCAGCCTTTCTCGGCCGCGACCGAGGTCGCCTGGACGCTCAACGCCTTCGTGGTGGTGGTGCTGGGCGGCATCGGCAGCCCGGCGGGGGCGCTGGTGGGGGGGCTTTTGCTCGGCCTGATCAACGCCTTCACCGCGCAATATATCGGCCCGGCCCTGACCCAGGCCATGATGTTCCTCGTGCTGGTCGCGATGCTGCTGCTGCGCCCGCAGGGCATCCTCGGCGCCGCCTATGGAGAGACCCGATGAAGCGCCCCCTTTCTCCGCTCGCCATCGGTCTGGCGATCCTCGCCGTGATCGCGGTCGCGCTGCTGCCGCAGGCGCTGGGCCCGTTCCATATCCGGGTGCTGCAGTTCTTCTTCTTCTCGGCGGCCATCGCCACCGCGTGGAACCTGCTCGGCGGCTTCGCGGGGTACTGGAGCTTCGGGCACATGGTCTCCATCGGCATCGGGGCCTTCGCGGCGGCGCATTGGGGGATGGCCTTCGGGCAGGGCGCGACCGGCCCCTGGGCGATGGTCATGCCGGTGGTCGCGGGGGCGGCGACCTCGGGCGTCTTCGCGCTGCTGATCGCCTATCCGCTGCTGCGCCTGCGCGGCATCTACTTCGCCATCGCCATGCTCGGCGTCAGTCAGGTGGTGTCGGAGCTGGTCAACAACGTCCCCGTCTTCCAGGGCGGGGTCGGGGTGTTCCTGCCCTCGCCCGCGCCCGAGGGCATGGCGCCGGAGAAGTTCTTCTACTACCTCTTCGCCGCCCTGCTGGGGATCTGCCTGCTGGTCGCCTTCGCGCTGAAGCGCTCGCGCTTCGGCTACGCGCTGCTGGCGATCCGCGAGGATGAGGACACCGCGATGATGCTGGGCGTCGCGACTGAGCGCTACAAGATCGCCGCCTTCGTGCTGTCGGCGACGCTGGTGGGGATCGCGGGGGCGATCTACGGCTATTCGCTCGGCTACTTCACCACCTACAGCGTGTTCCGCATGGATTTCAGCCTGAACATGATCGTGTTCTGCCTGATCGGCGGCATCGGCACCCTCTTCGGGCCGACCATCGGCGCGGCGCTGATCCTGTTCCTGACCCAGGTGCTGCTGTCGCGCTTCCTCGACGTGCATCTGATGATCACCGGGGCGCTGGTGGTCGGCGTGGTGCTGCTGATGCCCGGCGGGATTCTTCGCGCGGTCTCGGACCTCGGGCGCCGGTTCAAGCGCAGGGAGGGCGGGGCATGAGCAGGATGCTGCTTTCGGGTCGCGGCGTCACCAAGCGCTTTCAGGGCGTGACCGCCATCGCCGACGTGGACTTCGACATCCCCGAGGGCGCGATCTACGGGTTGATCGGGCCGAACGGCGCTGGAAAATCGACGCTGTTCAACCTGATCACCGGCTATCTGCCGCTGACCTCGGGCGAGATCACCTTCCGGGGCGAATCGCTGGACGGCGTGCCGATCCACCGCCGCAATCAGGCCGGCATGGCGCGGGCCTTCCAGATCGCGAAACCCTTCCGGGCGCTGTCGGTGCTGGAGAACGTCTCGGTGGGCGCGATGTTCGGCAAGCCCGAAAAGGTGGATATCGAGGCGACGGCGCGCGACGCGATGCGCGTCGCGGGGATCGAGCACCTCGCCGCCCGCCGCGCCGACGCGCTGACGGTAGGGGAGCTGCGCAAGCTGGAGATCGCGCGCGCCGTGGCCACGCGGCCCGTGCTGCTGCTCGCCGACGAGCCCTGCGCCGGGCTCAACCCGTTCGAGACCGAGGAGATGATGCAATGCCTGCGCAACGTGCGCGAGGCGGGCGCGACGGTCTGGCTGGTCGAGCATGACATGAAGGCGGTCACCACCGTCTGCGACCGGATCATCGTGATCGACGCGGGCCGGAAACTCGCCGAAGGCACGCCGTCGGAGGTGGTGAACAACCCCGCGGTGATCGAGGCCTATCTGGGCGCGCCGCTGGACGCCGTCCCCGCCGAGGCCGCCCCCGCCGATCCGGGCTGAAGGCGCGCCGCCATGGCAGGTGTTTCCTCCCTCGGCCGCCATGCTAGAAGGACGGCTGTTCCGGCGAGCGCGCCGGTTGCGCCAGGATTTGACCGACGCGGATGACCCAACCCAGCCGATTTCCCAAGATCGACGAACGCCTGCTGCTGCAGTCCGTGTCCCGCGCGCTCGACGTGATCGAGGCCTTCGCGGACTCGCCCCGCCCCAAGTCGCTGGGCGAGATCGCGCAGGCCGCCGGCATCAACCGCAGCGCCGCCCAGCGCATCGGCCAGACGCTGCTGAGCCGCGGCTATCTCGAGCAGGCGGACAACGGGCGCCTGACGCTGGGCCGCCAGTTTCTCGACCGGTCCTTCGACTATTCCCGCTCCAACGAGCTGATCGAGCGGGCGATGCCGGTGCTGATGGACCTGCGCCGCGCGGCGGAGGAACGGGTGGACCTGTCCCTTTTCGACGCCGTGCATGACCAGCTGACCACCGTCTACGCCGCCCGCCTGCAGAGCAAGCGGGAGACGTTTTACGCCACGCTCGCCGGTCGCCGGCATCCGACCTTCGCCACCAGCGGCGGACGGGCCTGCCTCGCGCATCTGCCCGACGACGCGGTGGACGACATTCTGGCGCGGTCGGACATCAAGCCGCTGACGCCCAAGACCATCGTCTCGGTCGACGGGATCAAGGCCCGGATCGAGGAGGCGCGCGCGCTCGGCTACGCCTGGACCGACGAGGAGGCGCTGCAGGGCGAAGTGGCGCTCGCCGCCGCCATCGTCGCGCCCAGCGGCGTGCCGGTGGGCGCGGTGCATATCGCGGGTTCGCTGTCGGAATGGACCGTGGACGGGTTCCGCGCCCGCTTCGCGCCGCTCGCCATGGCGGCGGCGGCGGCGCTCGGCGGCTGAGGTCAGGCCTTGGTCTCGGTTTTCGACCAGGCCTCGGCGATGTCGGCCCCGGTGGCGATCCAGACGTCGGGAAAGGTCCGGATCCAGGCGATCATCTCGCGCACCAGCGCGATCCGGCTCGGCCGGCCGCTGATCTGCGGATGCATGACCAGATCGAACAGGCCGCCCCAGCGATAGATCTCCTGAAACTCCGCCTTCCAGATCTCCAGGATATGCGAATTGGTGAAGATCGGCCGCGGGCTGGCGATGGAGAACAGCGCGAAGGGCGCGTCGTCGAGGCTCCAGTGCCAGGGCAGCTCGATCGGCCCCGGCGCGCCATCGGCCAGCACATGCCGGTAGGGGTTCACGTCGTCCATCAGCGAAGTGTCGTAGAGCAGCCCGTGCTTCGAGAGCGTCGCGAGCAGCCCGGCCGAGACCTCGCCCGCGGGCGACCGGAACCCCTTCGGCGTCACGCCCACCACGCGCTTGAGCGCATCGAGGCCCTTCTCGAATTCCTCGGCCTCGGCCGCCGGGTCATCCGACACCCATTTGTGCGAGTAGCTGTGATGGCCGACCTCGTGACCTTCCTTGAGGATCATCTCCACCCGGTCGGCATGGTTCTCCACCGTCCAGCCGGGGACGAAGAAGGTCGCGGGGGTCTCGGTTTCCGACAGCATCTCCAGGATCTTGGGCACGCCGACCTTGGAGCCGTAGCGGCCCTGACTCAGCACGCCGGGGCGGTTCCAGTTGCGGTCGTCGCGCGAGGTCCAGAGGGTCTCCGCGTCGAAGTCGAAGGTGATCATCACGGCGCATCTGGCGCCGCCCGGCCAGGCGATGCTCATGTCGTGCTTCATGGGGGGTCTCCTCCTGCGGTGAGCGCCATGCAATTCAACCGTATTGCATGCCGGCATGTCCATTCCTAATGTCGGCCCAACCAAGGGAGGCGAGACGATGACGGAACGGCGCGAAACGCTGACGGGGCTGGGGGCGGAAGCCGAAATCAGGGTCGATCGGTGGGGCATCCCGCATATCCGGGCGGCGTCCGAGCGGGACCTGTTCTTCGCGCAAGGGTGGAACGCGGCGCGCGACCGGCTCTGGCAGATCGACCTCTGGCGCAAGCGCGGGCTCGGCCGGCTGGCGGCGAGCTTCGGGCCAGGATATCTGGCCCAGGACCGGGCGGCGCGCGCCTTCCTCTACCGCGGCGACATGGCGGCGGAATGGGCGGCCTACGGCCCGGGGTCGGAGGCGATCTGCGCGGCCTTCGCCGAGGGGATCAACGCCTATGCCGCGATGACCGCCGACGGTCGCGCCCCCCTGCCGCCCGAGTTCACGCTGACCGACACCGCGCCCGAGCCCTGGGCGCCCGAGGATGTGGTCCGCATCCGCACCCACGCGCTGGGCCGCAACGCTTTGTCCGAAATCCATCGCGCCAGGATCCTCGCCTCGCAAAGCCCTGAGGCCGATCTGCTGCGCAAGAACCTCGAGCCGCCCGTGGTTCCCGGTCCCGCCGGCGCGCCGCTCTCCGAAATCCCGCTGGAGGCGCTCGACCGCTTCCGCCTCGCCACCGCGCCGGCGACCTTCGATCCCGAGCGGCTCGCCGCCACCATGGCGGAGGAGGACCGCTGGACCGCGGTCGACGATCTCTCCGGCGTGGTGGCGGACGCGACCTGGACCGGCTCCAACAACTGGGCGGTGGCCGGCGCGCGCACCACCACCGGGCGGCCGATCGTGGCGGGCGATCCGCATCGCCTGCACGCGCTGCCCTCCCTGCGCTACCTGGTGCATCTGACCGCGCCGGGGCTCGACGTGATCGGGGCGGGCGAGCCGTCGATGCCCGGGATCTCCATGGGCCATAACGGCCACGCCGCCTTCACCCAGACGATTTTCGGCACGGATCAGGAGGATGTGGTGATCCGCAGCCTCGCGCCGGGCGCGCCCGACGCGCTGGTCTCCCCCGAGGGTCCCGAGCGGATCGAGCGGGTGGACGAAACCTTCGAGGTCCGCGGCCACGCCCCCGTCGCCCGCGCCCTCGCCTTCACAAGCGACGGCCCGGTGCTGCACGAGGATCACGCCCACGGCCGGGTCTACGCGCTGCGCACCGTGTGGACCGAGCCCGGAACGGCCGCCTATCTCGGCGGCCTGACCACGATGCGCGCCAAGACCTTCGCCGAATTCCGCGAGGGGCTGCGGCGCTTCGCGACCCCCTCGCTCAACCATGTCTACGGCGACGCGAACGGCGCCATTGGCCTGCAGCCGGCGGGGATGGCGCCGCGGCGGCGCGGGCATGACGGGCTCTTGCCGGTCTCGGGCGACGCGGGCGACGTCTGGGACGGGTTCCATCCGCTCGACGACCTGCCGGCGCAGGAGAACCCGGAGCGCGGCTGGGTGCGCAGCGCCAACGAGTTCAACCTGCCCGCGGATCATGACCACGCGGCCACCCTGGTCGGCCACGAATGGCTGGAGGCGAGCCGCGCGCGGCGCATCGCCGAGGTGCTGGCGGGGGACCCGGCCCATGACGTCGCCGCCTCGACCGCGTTGCAGACCGACGTGATGTCGGAGCCGGGGCTGCGCCTCGCGCGCCTGCTGGCGAACCTCCCCGCGCACCCGGCCATCGCCGAGCCGCGCGCGATGATCGCGGCCTGGGACGGGCGGCTCACCGTCGACACCGCCGCCGGCGCGCTGGTCGAGGTCTGGTGGACCCGTCGCCTGAAGCCCGCGCTCTTCGAGACGGTCGTCTCGGACCCCGCGTTGCGCCCGCTGTTCCAGCCCGGCGACGCGGAGGGCATTCTGCTGGCGCTGGAGACCCCGGACGCGCGGTTCGGCGACGACCCGACCACGGCGCGCGACGCGCTGCTGACCCGGACGCTCGCCGCGGCTTTCGAGGACCTGAAGACCCTGCTCGGCCCCGATCCGGCGGCCTGGGCCTGGGGGGATCTGCATCACGGCTATTTCGAGCATCCGCTTTCGGGCCTCGACGAGGGCCTCGACATCGGGCCGCTCAAGAAACCCGGCGGGGCTTCGACGGTGATGCACGCGGCCTATCGGGGGTCCGATTTCCGGGTGACCCACGGCGCCTCGGTCCGTTTCGTGGTGGATGTGGGGGACTGGGACGCCTCGGTCTGCATGAACGCGCCGGGACAGTCGGGCGTCCCGGGCTCGCCGCATTACGACGACCTTTCGGGGCCATGGTCGCGCGGGGAATACGTGCCGATGCTCTATGGGCGCGAGGCTGTGGACGCGGCCACCGGAACCCGCATCGTGCTGGTCCCCGGCGACGGGGACTGAGCGCGACGGGCGCGGGTCAGTCCCGCGCCCCCGCCGCCGCCCGCATCCCGTGGCGGCCCACCGGCAGCATCATCGGCTTGCCGGTGCTCGGGTCCTCCACGATCCGGCTTTCCAGCCCGAACACCTCGCGCACCACCGCTTCGGTCAGCACCGCCTCGGCCGGGCCGGAGGCGTGGATCCGGCCCCCCCGGATCGCTACCAGACGATCCGCGTAGCGCGCGGCGAGGTTGAGGTCGTGCAGCACCATCACGATGGTCGCCCCGCGGTCGCGGTTGAGGTCGGTGAGCAGGTCCAGCACCTCGATCTGATGGGCGACGTCGAGGAAGGTGATCGGCTCGTCCAGCAGCAGCACGTCGGTCTGCTGGGCGAGCGCCATCGCGATCCACACCCGCTGGCGTTGCCCGCCCGAAAGCTCGTCCACCGCCCGTTCGGCGAGCGCGGCGGTGCCCGTCGCCTCCAGCGCCGCCGCGACCGCTTCGTCATCCTCGCGGCGCCAGGGCGAGAACAGGCCCTGATGCGGATGGCGCCCGCGCCCGACCAGATCGGCGACGGTGACCCCCTCGGGCGCCAGCGGCGACTGCGGCAGCAGGCCCAGCTGGCGGGCGAGCTTTCGGGCGGGCATCGCATGGATGGATTTGCCGTCGAGCAGGACTTTCCCCCGCGTGGGCGTCAGCAGGCGCGAGAGGCAGCGCAGCAGCGTGGATTTCCCGCAGGCGTTGGCGCCGACGATGGCGGTGATCGCGCCGGGGGTTAGCTCCAAGTCCAGCCCGTGCAGGATGGCGCGGTCGCCGTAGCCGGCGGCGAGGTCCTCGGCCACGAAGGATCGGGCGTTCATGTCATGCCTCCGCTCCGGTTCGACCGGACGATCAGGTAGATCAGGTAGGGCGCGCCCAGCGCTCCGGTCACGATGCCGACCGGGTAGCGCCCCGGCAGCAGGAACTGCCCGGCATAGTCGGCGAAAAGCACCAGCGCCGCCCCGGTCAGCGCCGCGGGGATCAGCACCGAGCCGCCCGCGCCCATGACCCGCGCGGCGATGGGACCGGCGAGGAAGGCGACGAAGGCGATGGGGCCCGACACCGCGGTCGCCACCGCGATCAGCCCCACCGCCGCGACCACCACCACCGCCCGCGTCCGCCCGACCGGGACGCCGAGCGCGGCGGCGGCGTCATCGCCAAGCCGCATCGCCTCCAGATCGCGGCGCCGGCTCAGCAGCAGCCCGCCGAAGACGAGGAGCGCGGCGAGTATCGGCCCGCTTTGCGCCAGCGTCGCGCCGTTGACGCTGCCCATCAGCCAGCGCATCGCCTCCTGCAGCGACCATGCGGGCGCGCGCGACAGCACCCATGCGGTGACGCTCTCCATCATCGCCGAGACGCCGATGCCGATCAGGATCAGCCGCGCGCCCGACACCCCGTCGCGCCAGGCGAGCAGGTAGATGGCGAGCGCCACGGCCAGCCCCGCCCCAACGGCGAGCACCGAGACCGCAGGCCCGCTCCACCCCAGCACCACGATGGCGAAGACCGCGGCGGCGCTGGCGCCCGAGCTGATGCCGATGATGTCGGGGCTGGCGAGCGGGTTGCGCAGCATGGTTTGAAACGTCGCGCCGCCGAGCCCGAAGCTCAGGCCTGCGAGGATCGAGAGCACGGCGCGGGGCAGGCGCAGGTCGCGCACCGCGAAAGCGGCGGCCACGTCCTCGCCCGCCAGCGCGCGCAGCACCTCGCCGGGGGGCGTCAGGGACTGGCCGAGGCAGAGGGTCAGCGCCACGCCGGCGGCCAGCAGGCCCAGCAGCGCGAGGCCCTGACGTCGGCGGCGGCGGCCGCGGGCGAGGCGCCCGGCCACCAGCCGCTCGGTCAGCGCGGCGGCGGTCACAGCGCGGCCACTTTACGGCGCCGCACGATCCAGATGAACACCGGCGCGCCGACGAAGGCGGTGACGATGCCGACGTCGAGCTCGCTCGGCCGCGCCGCGATCCGCCCCACCACGTCGGAGGCGACGAGCACGATGGCCCCGGCCAGCGCCGAGAACGGCAAGAGCCAGCGGTGATCCACCCCGACCAGCAGCCGGCAGAGATGCGGGGCGACCAGCCCCACGAAGCCGATCGGCCCGCAGGTCGCCGTCGCCGCCCCGCAGAGCAGCACGGCCCCCAGCGCGCCGCCGCCGCGCGCCAGGGCGACCCGGGCGCCGAGCCCGGCCGCGGCCTCGTCCCCCAGCGCCAGCAGGTTGAGGTTGCGCGCGGACAGGAGGCTGATGGCGAAGCCGGCGGCGAGAAAGGGCAGGGCGGGCAGAATGGCCTCCCAGGTGGCGCCGCCGACGCCGCCGATCTGCCAGGCCCGCACCCCGCCGGCGATGTCGTTGCGCGGCAGGATGATCGCCGTGGTCAGCGAAGCGGCGGCGATGGAGGTCGCGGCCCCGGCCAGCGCCAACCGCAGCGGCGTGGCGCCGCCCCGACCGAGCGAGCCGATGGCGTAGACGAAGCAGGCCGCCGCCCCCGCGCCGAGGATCGCGATCCACAGATACGCCTCGAGGGACGCGATGCCGAACCAGGCGATGCCGATGACCACCGCCATCGCGGCGCCGGCGTTGACCCCCAGAATCCCCGGATCCGCCAGCGGGTTGCGGGTGACGCCCTGCATCACCGCCCCCGCGAGCCCCAGCGCCGCGCCGACCAGGGCCGCGAGGATCGTGCGCGGCGCCCGCATCGCCACCACCGACTGGGCCAGCGTTTCGGTCCGGCCTGCGAGCCCCGCCGCGATGTCGGCCCAGCCGACGTCGCGCGTGCCGAGCGCGACGGAAAGCGCGCAGACGCCCGCCAGCGCCGCCAGCGCCGCCAGCAGCCAGCCGAGCCGCGCCCGGCCCGAGCGCCGCGGGAGGGCCGCGGCCGAAAGGGCTACGGCGGTCATCCCGCCTTGCGCGCCGCGTCGGCGAGGCGGCCCACATAATCCTCCAGCACCCAGGAGATCGACAGCGGCGTCGGGTTGGCGGCCGTGCCCACCGGATCGTTGCCCAGCGTCACCACCGCGCCGTTGCGCACCGCCGGCATGTGCCGGGTCAGCGGGTTCCGCCCGATCGCCTCGACCAGTTCCGCGCCGCCATAGGCGATGACGATGTCCACGTCGTCGAAGGCGTCGATCCGCTCGGCGCTGATCTCGCCGGCATAGCCGCCGCCCTCGCTCGCCTCGCGCACGCTGCGCGGGGCAGCGAGGCCCAGGTCGGTCAGGAACTTCACCCGCGCGTCATGGGTGCTGTAGAACCGGATCACGCTCAGGTCGCGGGCGTCGAGATGGGTGACGAACATCGCGGTCTTGCCGCGGATCTCGGGGTGACGGGCGACGGCGGCGGCGATTTCCGCCTCGCGCCGCGCGATCAGCGCCTCGCCCTCCGCGGTCATCCCCATGCCGGCGGCGTTGAGCCGGATCATCTCCCTCCAGTCGGTCGACCAGGGCCCGTCGCGGAACGCCACCACGGGGGCGATCTTGCTCAGCGTGTCGTAGTCGGTCCGGGTCAGGCCGGAATAGGCGGCGAGGATCACGTCGGGCCGTGTGGCGGCGACGGCCTCGAAGTCGATCCCGTCGCCTTCGTCGAAGAGCGGCGGGGCCTCGGCCCCCAGCTCCGCCAGGCGGGCCGCGACCCAGGGCAGCAACCCGTCGCCGTCGTCATCGCCGAAATTCGCCCGCGCGAAGCCGACCGGAACCACCCCCAGCGCCAGCGGGACCTCATGGTTCGCCCAGGCCACCGTGGCGACGCGCGCCGGACGCTGCGGAAGGGTGGTCGCGCCGAAGGCATGTTCGACCGTCAGCGGAAAGTCCTGCGCGGCGATGCCGCGGCCGCCGAGGATCAGCCCCGCCCCGGCGCCAAGGATCATGGCGCGGCGGAAGTGAGAAAACTCTGACATAACAACGTCTCCCATGGGTCCGGATCGTCCCGGCCGCCTCGCCGGAGTTCCACTTCCCCCCGGCAGGGTCAAGGCGCCGGGGGGGCTGGCCGCGCGTTTCAGCGGTGTCGGGAACCGATAGAGCATGGTATCCGACAAAAACAGTCGGAAAATCCAAGACGCTGTCATCGGCGCCCTGTAGGGATCTTGCGGCAAAGCTACGGAGCGCACGCCCATCCGGACGGGGCGCTTGCCCGAGGATCCGTCCGCCGGGCCGTGTCGAGGGGGGATCCGTCGACCGAAGGGCAGCCAGCCGGGACCGGCCACGGGGCCGGAACCCGACCGCGACAGCCGAAGTCGAGATCTGAGGGAAGACGCATGAACACCGAGACGAACGCGCGACGGCGCCGCGCTCAACGCAACCGCCTCATCGGCCGCCTGCTCGCGGGCTGCGCGACGCTCGCCGTCGTCTCGGCCCCCGCCCGCGCCCAGGACGCGGTCGAAGTCGCGCCGGAGGCGCGCGGTGTCGAAGTCGCGCCGGAGGCGGGCGGCGAGGTCTATCGTCTCGCGCCGATCATCGTGAACGCCGGCGTGCCGGCCGATGACGACGCCAACTCGGTCGTGGCGCATGAGCTGTGGGTCGGCGGCAAGGTCGCGACCAGCCTGCTCGACACCCCCGCCTCGGTCTCGGTGATCACCGAGGAGGAGATGGAGCAGCGCGGCGTCGAGACGATCGAGGACGTGCTCAGCTACACCCCCGGCATCGTCACCGACTATTACGGCTCCGACGACCGCAACGATTACTTCTCAATCCGCGGCTTCGACGCCTCCACCTATCGCGACGGCCTGACGCTCGGCACCATGCGCGGCGTGCGCGAAGAGCCCTACGCCTTCGAGCGGGTGGAGATCCTGAAAGGCGCCAATTCGACCCTGTTCGGTCCGTCCCAGCCCGGCGGCTCCCTCAACTACGTGACCAAGTCCCCCAAGTTCGAGCCCTTCGGCGAGGCCTATGTCCAGGGCGGCTCGTTCGAGCGGCGCGAGATCGGCCTCGATTTCGGCGACGCGATCAACGAATCGAAGACGCTGGCCTTCCGCCTGACCGCCAAGGTCAAGGACAGCGAGCTGGACTACGCCCATTCGCGCGACGACGAGAAGTTCATCATGGGCGGCCTGTCATGGGCCCCGACGGACTCCACGAAGCTGACCGTCGTCGCGGACCATCTCGACCGCGATGGCACGCCCAACAGCGGCGGCTATCCGATCGACCAGGAATACGACCGCGAGCAGTTCTTCGGCGAGCCGGACTTCAACTACCACGACGTGGAGCGGAGCACGGTCTCCGCGCTCTTCGAACATTATTTCGGCGGGGGTCTCAGCCTGCGGGCCAACGTGCGCTACAGCGACCTGACCGACGATTTCGGCTATGTCTACATCACGGACAGCGCCGGCCGGACCGGCTCGGTCGTCGAGCGCGACTACTACGGCTCCGACAGCTCGGCGCAGGAGGTGATCGGCAACCTCATCGGCCAGTATGACGCGAGCTTCGAGGCCATCGACAGCAGCACCGTGGTCGGCGCCGAACTGCGCAACGCCAAGACCTCGCAAAGCTCGTTCTATGGCGACGCGACGAGCATCGACATCGACGCCCCTGTCTATTCCGGCGCGCCGACCGGATTCGCCCCCTATCTCGAAGAGGACCGCGACTATCAGACCACCGCGCTGTTCGTGCAGCAGAACCTGTCGTTTTACGACCGGGTGATCGTCACCGGCGGCCTGCGCCATGACTGGCTGGACCTGTCGCGGTCGGGCGTCAGCAGCGGCGTCGCCTTCGACGAGAGCGACGATTTCGCCGAATTCTCGGTGCGCGGCGCGGTGACCTGGAAGGTGACCGACAACATCTCCACCTATGCGAGCTACGTGGAATCCGTGGCCCCGCCGTCGGTCGGAATCGAGCCGGAGCGGGGCGACCAGTACGAGATCGGCGTCAAGTACCGCCCCTCGGGCTTCAACGCGCTGTTCACCGCCTCGGTCTTCGACCTGACCAAAAAGAACGTCAGCGTCGCCGTGGTGCAGGGCGACGGGTCCATCGTCCAGCAGCTGATCGGCGAGACCCGCACCCGCGGCTTCGAGCTGGAGGGCAAGGCCGAGATCACCAGGAACTTCAGCCTGGTCGCCGGCTACGCCTTCCTCGACACCGAGGTGCTCGAGTCCGACCCGGTCCGGGGCGTGGATGTGGTGGGCAACCGCTTCGGCTCCACGCCCGAGCACATGGCCTCGGTCTGGGCCAACTACACGGTGCCGGGCGAGGGCGCGCGCGGCGACCTGACCTTCGGGCTGGGCGCACGCTACACCGGCGCGTATTTCTTCAACCAGCAGAACGACAACGGCGAGAGCGACGCCACGGTGCTGTTCGACGCCTCCATCGGCTACATGGTGACCGAGAACGCCGAGATCAGCGTCAGCGTCGCCAACCTGATGGACGAGCAGCACGTGGTCGGGCGGGGCACCGCCGACTATTACAACCCCGGCCGCTCGTTCAAGGCGACGCTTCGCTACGCCTGGTGAGCGCGGGCCGCTACGCCGGGTGAGCGCGGGCGGATGAAAAAGACTCCGCCCGCGGCGACGCGGGCGGGGTCTTGGATTCGGGGAGGGCCGCGGCTCAGACCGCGGGTATGGCGACCTGCCGGGCGCGGCGCCAGGCGGCGGGGGTTTCGCCGTCGACCTGCCGGAACACCCGGGTCAGATGCGCCTGATCCGAAAAGCCCAGCCGGTGGGCGATCTCGGAAATGCTCAGCACCCCCTCGCCCAGCAGGGTTTTCGCCAGCGCGATGCGCCGCTCCGACTGCCACTGCAGCGGGGTCATGCCGGTGGTGTTCTTGAAGACGTGGGAGAACCAGCTCTCCGACAGGCTCACCGCCTCGGCCATTTCGGCCAGCGTCAGGCGGCGCCCGCCGCCGGCCTCGAACCGGGCTGCGACCTGGCGCATCTGCCAGCGGGTGAGCCGTCCGTCCGCCCGATCCCGGCCCGCGCCTTCCAGATCCAGCACCCCCGCGACCAGACTGAAGGCGAGGCTTTCGGCATAGAGGTCATGGCGGGTGGGGACCGTGACCTCGTCGACCAGCAACCGGGCGAGGCATTCCAGATCGCGGGTGTCCTCCACCTCCGCCGCCCGCCGGATGACGTCGAGCGCGGCGGCGCGGCCGAGCGAGGGCGCCAGCAGCTTCAGCAGCCGGTCCGGGTTCAGATGCACGTCGAGATGGGAGAAGGCCAGCGGCAGGGTGAACGCGGTCCACATCGGTGCGCCGGCGGGCACGTAGAAGGCGCGGGCCATCGGGCGTCCCGACCGCCGGATCTCGCCCTCCCGGTCCGCCACGCGGATCGAGGAGACGTCGGTGAAGAAGATGCTGATCCGCGGATTTGCCGAGAGGTAATAGCCGCGCCCCCCGGCGTCGCCCTCCGCCTCCCAGAACGCGCCGATCAACCCCTCGAACCCCCGCCACCGCAACGGCGCGACGGGCCGGATACCCTCCGTCCGGCCGGTGAACTGGTGGTGATAGCTCATGGGGTCGCGCTCCGCCGGGTCGTCGCTGGGCCGGGATCATTCGGGGGTGATCTGGGGGGGCGTGCGGCTGGCGGCGCGGCGTGGCGCCGGCGGGGCGTCCCGACCTGGCGCGCCCGCGGCGGGCTGGCATGCACCCCTCGTGGCTACGCCGTTCCGGTCGGGCTTTGCAAGACCCGTGGGACGGCGGCGGGCGGGGCGCGCCAGGTCCGGACCCCGCGGGACGAAAAGGTCCGGCCCCCGCGCGGTGCGCGGGGGCCGGGGTCGGGTCACATCATCACGGCGAGGATCACGATCACGATGACCGGGGCGCCGAGCAGCCAGGCGAAAAGCGCGGGCATGGCATCCACTCCTTTGAAGGCGCCCGGCGCGGAAGCGCCGGGCTGGGGTTGAGGTTGGCGAACGGTCGGCTCACCGACGCGCGGCGAAGGCGTCGAAGCCCAGGCCGTCGTCCCGGTGGCGACCGCCGGCCGCGGCGGCGGCGAAGGCGGCGACGCCGCTGGCCAGCAGCGAGGCCGCGACCAGGAAGCCGAAGATCACCCCGGCGACGCGGGCTTTCTCCGCGGCCGCCATGGCGGTTTCGCTTGCGTCGTCGATCTCCGCGATCGCCGCGTCGACACGGGCCGAGGCGGCGTCGGGGGCGAGCCCGGTATTCGCGGCGACGATCGCCGACAGCCGCTCCTGATCGCGCTCGACGATCTCGCCCATCGCGATGCCCCGGCGCAGGATGCCGGCGACTTCGGACGCGGTCTCGGCGTCGATCTCGGTCCCCGGCGCATCGCCGCGCAGGACCAGGTCGGAATAGTATTCCGGCGCGGCCTCGGTCACCGCGGAGGCGCTGGCGCCCACGGCCTTGGCGCCCATGCTCAGCGAACCGGCGACGCCGGACGCGGCCAGCGTGATGCCGACCAGCGCGCCGACCGCCCAGACCACCAGGCCATGGGCGCCGTCGCGGGCCTCGACCTCATGCGGGGTGGCGTCGCCGATCCGGCCGCGCAGACGGCCGGTGACATAGGCCCCGGCGCCGAAGCTCGACACCATGGTCCACAGGAACCAGACGCCGGCCGCGATCGCCACCCAGGTCGCCGACGCGCCCTCGCCCGCATAGGGCGAGACGGTCGACAGCCCGAGGGCGCCGCCGAAGCTGAGCAGAATGATGGAGAGCGCGGCGGCGAGCGTCGCGCCCGCGAAGATCGCGCCCCAGTCCACATAGGAGGGCGCGGCGGCCGCGTCTCCCGGACGGGCGACTTGCGCCCCGATTTCGGCGGTCATGTGCAGTTCTCCCGGGTGATTTCGATGTCGTGCCGCGGGCAGGCGGTCATGATCAGGCGAGTCCGATGAAGCTGAGGATCGCCAGAACGATGACGACGAGTCCAACGATGTAAATGATCTGGTTCATGGCATTTTTCTCCTTGTCGCCGTCGTCTGCAGGACGCGCGGCATCGGGGAACGTCCGGGGGAAGGACGCGCCTGTTCGGTCGAACACGCTTCGGATATTTCGCCGCGGCAAGCCGCGTCGGCGGGCCACATGACGAAACTTATGTCGGACGCGACGCTGGGAGGGGGGTCCGGGGCGTCGCTCCTTGCGAAGTGAACTGGTGTGATCGATCGAGGTTTCAAGGCGAAGATGGCGCGTGACCGGGCGTCGCCCGCCCCGCTCGGCGGCGGCTGGAAATGCCGTCGCGTGATCGTCGCCAAATCCGTTTGCGTCTCATGCTGCAATGCAGCATAATACGTCGAGCACCCGTGATGGCGCGCCTGCGATCCGTCGGGCGACCGCGGCGTCGCCAGGACCTCGCCCCTTGAAGCGCATGACCCGCCCGGCCTCCCGCCGCCTGTCCGCCCGCTCGCGTTCCGGCGCGGTCGCGACCGCGTCCCGCACCCTGCGCGCGGCCCTGGCGCTGGCGGAGGCGATGACGACGCCCGCCCCCGCTCCCAAGACGAAGCGCGCGGCCGCGAAGCGGAAGTCTGCGCCGAAGGCGAAGTCCAAGCCCCTGGCCAAGGCGGCCTCGAAACCTGCGCGCGCGCCGCGCAAGACCGCGACGCCCTCCAAGGCGCCCGCACCCTCGCCCAGCCGCCACACCTTCGGCGAGGTGGTGTCGATGCTCGAGGACATGCGCCGGCTGATGGTCGGGGGCGCGGTCCTCAGCCGGCCCGAACCCGCGCCCGAACCCGCGCCCGAACCCGCGTCCGCGCAAGCGCCCGCGGCGCCTCCGGGGGCGCGGTTTCTCACCCGCGACCACGCCTGCGACGCCGGCGTCCGGTCCTACCGCCTCTACATCCCGGCGAGCGCGCCGACGCGGCCCGCGGGCCTGGTGCTGATGCTGCATGGCTGCACCCAGACGCCGGAGGACTTCGCCCGCGGCGCCCGGATGAACGCGCTCGCGGAGAGCCACCGCCTGATCGTCGCCTATCCCCGCCAGACCCGTTCCGACAACCGCGCCGCCTGCTGGAACTGGTATCGCCGCGCCAACCAGAAGCGCGATGCGGGGGAGCCGGCGATCCTCGCCACCCTGGCGGCCGCGCTGGCGGCGGAGTTCGGGATCGGGCGCGAGGCGACCTTCGTCGCCGGCCTCTCGGCGGGCGGCGCCATGGCCGCGACGCTCGGCCGGGTGCATCCCGAGGTGTTCTCGGCCATCGGCGTGCATTCGGGGCTCGCGCCCGGCGCCGCGAGCGACGTGTTCTCGGCGATGTCGGCGATGCGCAACGGCGCGCGGGCGTCGACGTTCCGCCGCGCGGCCTCGACGCCGGCGGTGCGCGCCATCGTGTTCCACGGCGACGCGGACGGCACCGTGCATCCCAGCAACGCCGCCCATGTCGCCGCCGCCGCCGCCCCGCTGGCGCGCGCGACGTCCGGGACCGGCGTGGTCGAGGCGGGGCGCGTCGGCGGCCGGTCCTGCACCCGCAGCCGTCGGCTTGGTCCTGATGGCCGCGCCGCGATGGAGGTCTGGATGGTCGAGGGCGCCGGCCACGCCTGGTCGGGCGGCGCCCCGGGGGGAACGTTCGTCGATCCGCTCGGGCCCGACGCGTCGGCGGAGATGGTCCGCTTCTTCCTCGGCCGACCGCCGCGGCGCCTCGGAAAACGCCTGGCCGCGACCCGGCCGCGGGGCGCGGGCGGGCGCTGACGGGATCGGCATGGAGGCAGGGCGCCGGATCGCGCTGGCGAGGCGGTCCCGCTCGGCCCTGGTCGGTCGATCGAAGCGGCGCGGGAGGCGGTCGCGCAGGGTCCCGCCGTCACCGATCCTGCGCGGCCTTTCGGGCGGGGCCGCGGCCATCGCGCCGCGGCCCCGCCTTTGCCGATGGATCTCCCTCGGCGCCGGCACGAGGGCGTGGGGCGCTCATAAGCCGTCAATCGTCGCCAGTCCCCACATGGTCGGAGCTCATCGAGCGGTGATGGCGACCGTCAGGCCCGCGCATCGCGGCGGAGCCCCTTTCATCGGCCAGCGACGCGCTGCGCTGCGTCGCCGACCGTCGAGATCGCCTCCGCCACCGCGTTCGGAGCCGAAAAGGTTGGTCTTGAAGGCGATGCCATCGATGACGTTCGCGATGTCCCGGATCCGGTTCGAGCTTCGCTCGATCAGCGTCATCGCCTCGACGGCGATGGGCCGCAGCGCCACGGCGCCGAGGACCAGCGCCATCCGGTTCGTCGCGTCGATCGCATCGCGCCCCGCCGCAAGGTCATGGTCGAGCCGTTCCGCGATGGTGTCGAAGGCCGCCATCATCGCGTTGCCGGCCTCGGCCCCGCCGGCGATGCATTGCGCCGCCATGGCGCGCCCGGCGGCGTAGTCATCGGGAAATTCGGTCTCGGCCTGCGACAGGGCCGCGTCGAGATCGACGAGGTCGAGAGCGCGGGAGAGGCCGCGCGCCAAAGCGGCGTTCCGGGCGAAGGCTTCGACCTGCTCCGCCGCCACCGCGCATCCGTCTTCGCGTCCGTCGATGCCGCGGGTCGCCGAAATGTCGGTCAGCCATTGCTGGACCTGAATGACGTTGATCCGACATCCTTGTTCGGGTTTTCGAGGTCAAGCTGCGGCCCGACGACATGCGCGGCCGATGCGGCGTTCCGCTTCACGTCCACCGCGCCCCGCCGGACGCGGCCAACATGCCGAGGATCAGCAGGGCGATGGCGTCCATTGCGAGGCGGAGGACGGCGGCGACGGAGGTCGGCATGGCGGCTACGTCCTTATTCATCGAGGATCGCGGGAATATCGCGCAGGAGCGATCACAAGCTGCGACCAGCGCGCGAGCGGAGGCGCCGGCAGCAACCGCGCCGCGTGCCGGCGCGTCGGTTTGCGCAAACGGGCTGAGAAGGGGGCGCGGCGCGTCGAACCGCGTCCGCCGTTCGAAAGCCTGAAAGGCGCAGGGCGGCCATCGAGGTCGCTGCACGCGATCGGTTCGAAGCGCGGGAACGGACCATGGGAAAGTCGTGGCGCCGCGACATGATCGACGCCCCCTGTCGGGCCGCATTGCCGAGCCCGGTCAAACCCGCGCCGCGCTCGCAAGAGCCCGCTCATGTCGAGCGATTGAATCCCCGCGCGCGCGCCGAGCCCGCTCAAGGCCAACCGCGTCCGATCCGTAGCGGCGCGACCGCCGGATGCGGCCGGTCCGGGCGGTCATCCGTCGCGGCCCGGCGCAGGTTGCGTCCCTAATCCCCGACGCTTTCGGAAATCGCCAGCAGCTGACGGGGGGCGACGATGCCCAGCCGCTCCATGGTGGTGGGATTGATCACCAGCACCGGCTCGGGGTCGAGCCCGATCGGCGTTTTCACGATCGGTTGCCCGTTGCGCAGCACCGCCACCACCTGATCCGCCAGCATCCGGCCCAGCTTGTGGTCGCTGGCCGACATGCTGGCCAGCGCGCCCATTTCCACCGGCTTCTGGTTCAGCGAGAAGATCGGCCGGTCCCCCGCGGCCTCGATCGCCTGGGCGAACAGCTCCGGATCGTCGTAGAGCGGGGCCTGGTTGCCGATCAGGAACGCCTCGGCCCGGGAGGCGCGGATCGCGCTCGCCAGCTCCGGGGCGCTGGCGAGCGCGGTCATCTCGCAGGAGATGAAGACGGCGACGCAGGCCGCCGCCACGCCGTTCGAATCGATGCCGGCCGCGGGATGGCCGGTCTGGGTGAACACCTCCCAGTTCAGGGCCTGGGGCGCGAGCGCCACGAAGATCTCCATCACCGTGGCGTGGTCTAGGAAATAGGTGACGCCGGTGATGTTGCCCTCGGGCGCGTCCATGTTCTTCACCGAGCCCAGCGTCGGCGGATGGTTTCCGCCGGCGATGAAGGTCGGCACGGTCGTCTTGTGCGTGGCCAGCCATTCGGAGGCGTTGGAGCGGACGAGAATCAGCCCGTCCCGCCGCTCGGACAGCGATTCGACCGTTCGGCCGAGCGCATCCTCGTCGGCGAGGCCGGCGCGCGTTTCGATCAGCATGTCAGGCGCGATCTCCTGGATGCGCTCGTTGAACCCGGCCAGCGTCCGCTCGGCCTGTCCGGACTTGCCGATATAGGCGATGCCGACGCCTTCGGCCGAACAGATCGCGGCGGGAATCGCGAACAACGCGGCAAGCATGATCAGGCGCATGAAAGACCTCTCCGGAAGCATTCGTCGCGGGCGATCCTGACCGTTCGAGGTTTCCGGAAGATGAACCCGGATTTTCATTTCAGCTTAATGCTCCCCGCCTATCGACAGCCGGCCGCCACGTGCTGCGCGCCCTGTCGAGAGACGTCCTGTCGAAAGAGGTTTCCATGCTGAATCGAATGCGCATCGGGTTTAGGATCGGCGGCGGTTTCGCGGTCCTGATCGTTCTGGTCGCGGCGATCGGCGTCGCGGGATGGATGACCGCTAACACCACTTCCCGCGGGGTCGAGCGTCTGCGCGTTCTCACCGAAACGCGCGACAAGGTGGATGCGGCGGGGTCGGCCGCGGCGATCTACGCCGCGCGGCCGACCGAACGATCCCGCGCCGGCGCGCGCGGCGCCATCGACGCGCTGGATGGCGTCGGCGAGCTTTCAGACGGGGCGGCGGCGGGGAACGACGCGCTGACCCAGCTGAAGACGCGGGTCGACGCGATGGTCGACCTCGATGAGAAGACCGTCGCGGGCGAAGCGCGGATCAATGCGGTCATCGACCAGATGTCGACCCAGCTGCGCGATCTCGCCACCGAGCTGACCGCGCAGGCGGCCGAGGCCGAGCGCACGGTGACGGAGATCGAAGCCCAGGAGACCGGGATCCAGGCGCGGATCCGCGAAGCCGAGGCGATGTCGCGGGCCGCGATCCTGTTCCAGCGCGACGCGAACCGCTTCGCCGTCACCCGCGAGCTCCGTGATCTGGAGGCGCTGAAGACCTCCCGCGACGCGCTCGCCGCGGCGATCTCGGACGTCGCCGAATCGGCTGGCGCGGCGCTGGGCGACGACCGGCGCGACCGCCTTCAGCTGACCGCGCGGATGGTCGCCGGCGTGCTCGGGCAGTGGCTTGCGCTCAGCGAAGACGCCGACGCGCCGCCGGCGCGGGTGGTGGCGGCCGAGGTTCGGCTGCTGCATGGCGCGGGGGTGATCGCGCGGATTTCGGACGATCTGCTGGCGGTTCAGCGCGCGGCGGCGGCGGCGGCGGCGGCCCGATCGGGTCCGCTGAGGGCCTCCGCACAGGATGCCATCGCGCGGGCCCGGGATCTGGAGCGCACCGATGCGGAGCTTGTCCGTCTGCAGCGGGACGCGATCCTGTTCCTGTCGGCGCGCGACGCCGAGCTTGCCGGGCCGCTCGCCGCCCGCGTCGCCGAGATCGCCGCGGGCGTGAGGCGCCTCGGCGGCGCCGACGCCGAGCGGATCGCCGGGGAGCTCGATGCGTTCGAGACGCTGGCAACCGAGATGGCCCGCGGCTTCGACGTCCGCGCGACCACCGAGTCCGAGCTCGCCGCCGGCGCCCGCGCGCTGCGCGAAGCGGCCGCGACGCGCATGGAAAGCGAACGTTCCGACATCGTCGAAACCGGGCGTCGCGTCACGACGATCCAGCTCGTCGCCGGCGTGCTCGGCGTCGTGCTGGGTCTGGTCCTCGGCTGGGTCGTCGCCCGCTCGATCGCCGGACAGATGCGCACCCTGAGCGATGAGATGAAGGCTCTGGCCGCCGGCGAAATGGATCGTCCGCTGCCCGATTATCCGGTCAGCACCGAACCGGGAGAGATGTCCGCGGCGCTGGCGGTGTTCCAGAAGAACGCCCGGGAGGTGAGCCGCCTGGACGCGCAGGCGGCGCGCGAGCGGGAGGACGCCGCGCGCGCCCGACGGGAGATGATGGCCCGCCTCGAGAAAGCGTTCGGCCAGATCGTCGACCGCGCCGTCGAAGGCGACTTCGACGGCCGCGTCACCGAGCGATTCGACGACCAGCAGCTCAACAGCCTTGCCGAAGGGCTCAATCGCCTGCTGGGCACGGCCCAGTCCGGCCTGCGCGAGGCGATCCGGGTGATGGGGGGGCTGTCCGAGGGCGATCTGACCCAGCGCATGCAGGGCGATTTCCGCGGGGCGTTTCACGAACTGCAGGCCAATGTCGACCAGACGCTGGAACGGCTTTCGTCGATCGTCAACGCCATCCGCGATGCGGGCGAAGGGATCGTGACCGACACCGACGCCATCTCGCTGGGGGCGGAGGACCTGGCGATGCGGGCCACCACCCAGGCCGCGACGCTGGAGGAGACCTCGGCCACGATGGAGGAGATGGCGGCCACCGTTCAGACCAACGCCGCCACCGCCGCCCACATGGCCGAGGCCGCGAGCCGGTCCTCGGAACGCGCGAAGGAGGGCGAGCAGGTCGTCTCGCGCACCGCCGACGCGATGACCAAGATCGACCGCAATTCCGGGGAGATCGGCGCCTTCGCAGCCCTGATCGACTCGATCGCCTTCCAGACCAACCTTCTCGCGCTCAACGCCGCGGTCGAGGCCGCGCGCGCCGGCGAGGCCGGCAAAGGCTTCGCCGTGGTGGCCAAGGAGGTGCGCGATCTCGCGCATCGCGCTTCGGTCGCGTCGACCGACATTCGCGACGTGATCGAAAAGAGCGGGGCGGATGTTCGCGAAGGCGTGAGCCTGGTCGGGGAGACCCGCGCCGTGCTCAAGGCGCTGACCGAAGCCGCGGTGAGCTTCGCCGAGTCGACCCGCAACATCGACGGCGCCAGTCGCGAGCAGGCCGGGGGCGTGCAGCAGATCACCGACGCCGTGGCGCATATGGACGAGACCACGCAGCGCAGCTCGGCCCTCGCCGAGGACAACGCCCGGGCCGCCGCCAGCCTGGCGGAGCGCGCCCGCGAATTGCAGATCCAGTTGGCGTTCTTCAAGCTCGACCGACGGCTGGCGAAAACGCCCGCGCGCAAGGTCGCCTGACCGCCGGGCCAGCGGCTGAGGTCATCTCCGCCGTTCGGCGCAAGAAAGGGAAGAGTGCGTTGTCCTGAGTGGGTCGAAGCGCCTGCCGCTCGAAAGGCGAGGCGCGATGGCGCCTTCTCCGGGCCGTCGTGATCGCTTGCACGCTCGGCCAGCAGGGGAAGCTCGCCGAGAACCCGGCCCCGGCGGCGCTGATCGATCCAATGGAGCAGGCCGGACCTCGCAGATTTGAGGTAACGAATTTCGTGCCGGCGGCGCCGCCCGATCACGGGGCGCCTGACGTCGAGCCTCTCCGGCATGGAGGGCTGCAAGCGCCTGCCTCGCCCATCTCTTGCTGGAAGGGGCCCTCCTGCCGACGGCGGCTGCGGATATGTCGGGCCGGCGCGCGATCGCCGGCCGTTCGCCCGCCGGCCGCGAACCCACGAGGCGCAGAGGCGGCCGTTCCGGAGGCGACGCCGGATCAGGTCGCGACGGCGTCGCCATCCGCGACGGTCGAAGCCGGGACGACGGATCGGCCCCGACGGACTCGCGCCGACCCTCCGCGCTCGACATCGCGCCGTGGCCATCGAGAAACGCCGCCGCCGGGAGACGCCGCCGCGCTGCGCCTTGTCGAAAACCCGAAGCGGCGACGGGCGCGTCGCACATGCCTGCCGAATGCAGGCGTCAGGGCGCAAGGTCGTCCTGAGGCGCGGCCGACCAGGCGTGACCCGGCCGATAGCGTGACCGGATCCGACCCGCCTGAAGGCGGAACAGATGCAGCCAGCCGTTGTCGAACAGCGCCCGCACGCCGGGATGGCGGGTCAGCACGTCGTCGATGGCCGCCTCGGGCGCTTCGATCAGCACCGACAGGCGCAGCGGCGCGTGGCTCGGCCGCGCGCCGTCGTGGACCGCCTGCCAGGGCAGGCCGGCGCGCAGCCGTCCGCCATTGCCCTCGACCACGCCGATGCCGCCGACCACGTTGTGGATCAGCTTGTCGCCGCCGCCGAAGACCTCCGGCGCGACGGTCGATCCATAGTATTGCAGGCTGATCCAGCTCGCCACCACCACCGGCGCGGTCAGGATCAGTTCGAGCGCGGCGAAGTCCGGGTCCGCCCGCCAGTCGTAGCTGTGCAGGAAAGCGCGGCCGCCCAGATCCGCCCCCGCCGTCGCGGCGCGCGGCGCGGCGATGAAGGCGGCGCAGCCGGCGAGACCCCATTCGGGGCGCAATTCGGCCCAGTTGGCGGCGCGGGCCGCCAGGGTGGCGCCGGTCGCGCCCGGCAACCGCGTCGCGCGCTCGGCCCGCGCGGATCTGAAAATCGCGGTCGCCTTGGCTGAAGACGGCATCATCAGCGAAGATGAAGCGGTGCTTCGGGTCGAGCCGCGCGCCCTGACCGAGCTTTTGCACCCGCAAGTCGACACCCGCGCCGCACGCGATGTCATCGCCAAGGGCATAGCCGCGTCGCCCGGTGCCGCCGTGGGCCGGATCGTGTTTTCCAGTCAGGCCGCCCAAGCCTCCGCCGCCCGTGGCGAGCCCTGCATCATGGTGCGTCGTGAAACCGCGCCGGAGGATATCCGAGGCATGCACGCAGCCGTGGGCGTGCTGACCGAGCGCGGAGGGGTCACGTCGCATGC